>NZUQ01000048.1 GCA_002697225.1 Candidatus Poribacteria bacterium | reverse complement strand
ATGGTGATTTGGATCTGTATACTGTTAACTATGTGAAACTCGATTTAGAGACAAATCCTAAATGCACCTATCAGGGTGTTTTCACTTATTGTACTCCTGAAGTCCTACCGGGAGAATCGGATTCGCTTTATCGAAATAACGGAGATGGCACGTTTAGCGACATCACCCAATCAGCCGGTCTATTTGCACCGGATGGGAAAGGGTTGGGCGTGGTGTGGGGTGACTACGATAATGATGGCGATCCCGATATATTTGTAGCTAACGATACAACTCCGAATTTTCTGTACCAGAACAACGGGAACGGAACCTTTCAAAACATCGCCCTTTTTGCCGGCGTGGCGTTAAGCATGGAAGGGCGTCCTTATAGTGGTATGGGAACAAATTTTGGTGATTTTGATAACGATGGCGACCTTGATATTGTAGTGACGAATTTTCAGGATCAGACCAATAGTTTGTATCAGAATGAGCAAAACGCTTTCTTTAACGAAGTTAGCTTTTCCACGGGGATTGGAGAAAAAAGTTTGCCTTATCTGGCTTGGGGAGTCGATTTTGTGGATTTGAACAATGACGGTTGGCAGGACCTCTTTATTGCTAACGGACACCTTGACCACAATATTTCTGATATTGATCCTATTGGTACTTATGCGCAACGTAACCAGGTTTTTATGAATCAAAAAGGCCGAGCATTTATCGATCGGTCAGCAACAATGCTGAAGCAAAAGCAGGTCAGCCGTGGGAGTGCTTTCGGCGATTTGGACAACGATGGCGACATTGATATCGTTGTTTCCAATCTCAATGATCACCCTGTCATTTTGTGGAACGTTACGGAACATACCAGCAACTGGTTCATTCTCAAGTTGATAGGTACTTCCGATAATCAGAGCGCCATCGGCACACGGGTAAAAATTAAAATCGATCAACAGATCCAGGTTCGCGAGGTGAAAAGTGGTTCCGGGTATCTGAGTCAAAGTGACCTCCGACTTCATTTTGGTTTGGGACAAGCTAAACAGATTGATCAACTTGAAATTCACTGGCCAAATGGAACGACTCAACAACTTAACCGAGTACCGGGCAATCAGATTTTAACTGTTACGCAAGAAAAGCTCTCTGGATGATTTCGATCTTCTTGAATATGAAGCAAAATTGTATTGCATATTGGTATATGAGTCCCTGTTTCTATGAAACCAGCCCTTAATTCTAAACCTGGCTTGCGCCAACTATCAGGCGTTACAGGACGCAGCATTGTTCTTGCCCTGTTACTGATTCCACCAAACGCATACGGGTCAATTCACCGAGGTCTTATTTGGGGAGGGCCGCCAGCCACACTTTCTCTCTTTTATAATGTCGTCTTTACACTGTTTGTACTTATCTTGCTGAACAAGATAATACAAATTATTTTTCCTAAACAGGCTTTGCGACCAGCAGAATTTGTCACTGTCTACACCATGCTTTCGCTAGCCACAGCAGTGGGTGGATTTGACACCATCCAAGTCCTGATTCAGGTTCTGGGCCATCCCTTTTGGTTCGCTACCCCTGAAAATGAATGGCGGCAACTTTTCTGGCATCATCTGCCCCGATGGCTGACAGTTGATGACATGGTCGTTTTAGAGGGATACTATCGTGGTGAATCAAGTTTTTATACTTTAACGCATATTAAGGGTTGGGCTCGCCCAGTCTTGGGATGGACAGCGTTCCTGACGACGATGGGATTCGTGATGGTTTGTCTGAATAGCCTATTCCGAAAACAATGGACAGAACACGAAAAGCTGACCTATCCGATTATTCAACTCCCAATTGGAATGATAAAACCTGCCGATTCCGGTCTATTCAGAAGTCGTATCTTGTGGTTAGGTTTTGGCATTGCCGGAGGCTTGAACATGATAAATAGTCTCCATTACATCTTCCCTGCAGTCCCAGAAATCTCGTTTTACGCTGAGATTACCAGTCTTTTTGATCAGAAACCATGGAATGCTATTGGTCGCGTACGCCTTCGTTTATTCCCTTTTGCTATCGGGCTGGCTTTCTTCATTCCGCTAGATCTTTCATTCTCATGCTGGTTCTTCTTTTTATTGTGGAAAGGACAAAATGTCCTGGGAAGCATTGCTGGTTGGAAAAGCCTGCCCAATTTTCCTTACAAAGAAGCCCAATCGTCCGGATCCTATCTTTGTATTGGTGTTCTCACTCTCTGGATGAGCAGATCCCACCTGAAATCAATAGTCAAATCTATCTTCTTTCGAAATCACCGAATTGATGCTGCCGAACCAATGCCATATCCTGTTGCTGTCATCGGATTGATAGGTGGTATGTCGCTACTGGTAATTTTATCTTATCAGGCGGGTATGTTGATTTGGATGGCTGTCCTTTTCTTCGGCATTTTTTTCCTTCTTTCGATAACCGTCACACGCATGCGGGCTGAACTTGGACATCCAGCACATGAATTATACTGGCGAGGTCCGGACGCCATGATGCTCACTTCACTTGGCCCCAAACGACTTGGCATGCCAACTTTGAGCGTAATATCCTTGTTCTGGGGATTTACACGTGCACAACGGGGACATATGATGCCCCACCAGCTTGAAGGATTCAAACTGGCATCTGGTACATCATTTCAACCGACAGGCCGCCTAATATGGGCGATGATGTTAGCGATTATTGTAGGGGCTGTTGTCTCTTTCTGGATACTGCTCGATAGTTCCTATAAAATGGGAGCGCTACGTTCACGATGGGGTGGTGAATCGCTACAGCGATTGGAAAATTGGATTAGTCATCCAACAAGTACGGATATCCCTGGTACCGTGTTTATGATGATAGGCTTTTTACTGACCTTAGTTCTGATGGTCATGCGATTACGATGGATTTGGTTACCATTCCATCCAGTTGCTTATCCTTTCGGTAACTCTTTTACTTTACAATGGCTTTGGTTTTCGTTTTTCATAAGTTGGTTAGCAAAATGGTTGATTCTGAAACATGGCGGTTTAGGCATGTTTCGTCGCCTCACTCCGCTTTTCCTCGGTTTGATATTAGGTGAATTTGTTATTGGTGGCGGATGGACGATTATTGGTTTAATAATGCAGATACCAGTTTACGTTTTCTGGCATTGATATTCTATAAATGCTAGTTCAAAAGAAAAAGGAGAGAAATATTTATGCTCGCAGCTCAATTTGATCCTGATTTTACTAAAAACGCTTTTCGTAACTATTTGAAGGAATTTTATGCTGAACACTCTCGGCAGATGAAATTCTGTGGCAATACGCCCGAACTATTTGGGGAATGGAAGAAGAGTGCACGACAACGTGTATTGGAGCTTTTATCGATCGACCACCTGCCGGTAAAAACGCCTAAAATTCAGATCATAAACGAAGTTAGGTACGATAATTATACGATGCAGAAGATCCAGTATCAGACTTTACCTGAATTGGTTGTTCCTGCCTATCTTTTCATACCTGAAAATTGTTCTTCTCCTTTGCCAACCCTGCTTTGTCCACCAGGACATGGTAACGGTATCAACCAAGTGATTGAGGAAGAAGGTGCTTATTACAAATATCCGCATGCTTTCGCAGAAGCTGGGTATATTGCCCTAGTTCCAGAACATATCAGTTTTGGGGAAAGATCCACATCTGGTCAAGGTGAATGCAGATTTGATCATGAAGCACTTAATCTGCTGGGATCAACCGTAATTGGGTACCGTATGTGGGAACTCCAACGTTCTTTAGATATCCTAGAATCGCTGCCGCAAGTTGATTCAAATCGAATCGGTTGCGCCGGCCTGAGTTTGGGCGGAGAAATGACACTTTATCTTGCTGCCTGTGACCCACGAGTTAAGGCTGCTTGTGTGTCTTGTTTCTTGACTTCGTTTAAAGGTACTTTTCTGAAGGAACCACATTGTACCTGTGGTTATGTACCAAAAATGGCACGTGATTTTGAACACGTTGATATCGCGTCACTGATTGCTCCTAATCCGTTGATGATTCAAGCAGGCACCCTTGATCCTCAATTTCTCGTTGACGATGCAACGGAAGCATATACCGAATTGTTAGAACTTTATCAAATGCTTGATGCTGCAAATCTTGTTACACTGGATGTTTTTGAAGGTGGCCACGAATTCCACCTGGATCCAGCACTAGCATGGTTTGAACAATGGTTCAAACCATAAACTTCTGGTCAGCATAAAACACACAGTCTTCTTCACTTGGTTATTTTTACATTATATGGTGAATTGAGTGTTAATAATTGTGTTCTGGTTTCCTATGGCTGCCACCTAGATTGATAATATTCTTGTCTAGCTGTTAAAAGTTTGATATCATGATTGATAATTTATAGGCGAATCAAGGGATCTACCCACAATGAAGTATAAAATCATCAGTTTATTAGTCCTAATAATATTTATTCATGGCTGTTCTTTATTGAAAGGTAAACCCGAAATGGCGGTTGAGAGTGAAGTGATTGAGGAAGTTGAGGAGGAAGTTGAGAGTGAAGTGATTGAGGAATTAGTTGTTATTTCAACAAACAAAGGAATCATAAAATTAGAGCTTTACCCCGAAGCCGCCCCAGAAACTGTTGCTAATTTCAAAAAATTGATTAACACAGAATTCTATGATGGACTTACATTCCATCGTTACGTTTCAGGTTTTGTCATCCAAGGTGGTTGTCCGGACGGAACTGGTACTGGAGGGCCAGGATGGTCAATCCCGGGTGAATTCCAAAACGTGGAACTTAGTCAAAAAATGCCGAAACATCGTAAGGGAATTCTTGCAATGGCTCGGTCTCAAGATCCCGATTCTGCTGGGAGTCAGTTCTACATCTGTTTGGCTACAACGTCACACCTTGATGGAAGCTATACATCTTTTGGGAACGTCATCGAGGGTATTGAGGTGGTAGATGAACTACGCCAAGGTGATGTAATGGAAACTGTGCGTTTGGAGGAATAATAAGATGTTACAGTTACAAAAACACCGGTTTNACCTAGCTGTGTCCTGTCTTATGTTAACTAGTTTNCTTTTTTGTAGTTGCCAGAAAGAGGAANNNAGTCCGCCACCNCGGCCTANAGTCCGATCCCAAAGNAGCGGGAAAGGNCCANGNCNCAGNNAAAAAAGAAGAACCNAAAATTGATTACAATAAAGCCATTGCNGTTNTAGAAACCGAAAAAGGTACAATTGAAATCGATTTGTTATATGATATTGCNCCTAAAACAGTTGAAAACTTTGCCAAAAAAGTAAAAGGGAGGAGATACAACGAAGCCAAGTTTTATCGTGTTGAACCAAAGTTATTAATTCAAGCCGGTGCACCGGTTTTTCAGGCAGANGAACTGCCTATAGAAAGTAGTGATCGTAAGCATGTTCGAGGTACAGTAGCCATGGCAAAGGAGCCTGGAGCTTCCGTTTCCAGTGCCACTGATTTTTACATCTGCTTGACGGAATTGGCACTTGATGAAGAATACTCAGTCTTCGGTATGGTTGTGAAGGGGATGAGTGTTGCGGATAAAATCGTACAGGATGATAAGATCACGCTGGCTACCCTCCGTACCCAAGAGTAGTATATCTAGGATTTTAATTTCTACCGCTGCCACCNTGAAACGGAATGTCATGACGGCAGCGGTAGAGTTATTTATAGGTTTATATATTTCTGTGAAAGTTAAGGGGTTACATGTATGGCTTTAACAGTTACCANGGTTGTACGTCCCAGTCCTGTCTGGCAGGAAAGTTATGTTCGGGTCAAAAAAGGGCAACGAATGGTGATTGATGCTGACGGCCCGTGGTCACCTGATGCTCNAAACCGTACCGTATGGTGTGGTGCAGACGGCATTCCAAACGTGATTGCCAGCCANGATTTTCTGCTTCCAGGTACAAATGTTGGGGCTCTAATCGGAAAAATTGAAGATACCATTTTTGCCATTGGGTCACGTTATGACGANGGTGCTCCNGCAGACGGAGTTATATTTCTTGCTATGAATGAAAATCCNGCACATAATAATCAAGCCGGACAGTTGCCAGCACAAATTATCGTATTTGATGAAGAAGAANCATAAATTAACNGGAGGTTTCAATGGCTGAAGAAAAAAAGAATGAATCACCTGGATTTCCACCGTTGGATTTTGAGACCTTGATCACTGAATACTCGACCACAGCTATGGCCTACCTGGGAGGAATGCCAGATCCTGAGACTCAGGAGCCAATCTTTAATTTGCAACTGGCTAAGCGGATGATTGACACAATCGACCTNCTTAAGGAAAAGACAAAAGGCAATCTCTCCACACCGGAAAGCAATTTTCTGGAGAATACGCTCTATAGTTTGAAGATGACCTATGTCCATGCAGTGCAAAATTCGGCTAGTCCTGGATNNGNTNAGGANAATGATGAATCTGAGACAACTGACGACTNAGAAACTAACACTGAGGATTCTTCAGAAAATTAAGGNAAATGGGGATCAGCGTAGGAATTATTGGCGTTGGGAGTTTCGGGCCACAATTCATTAAACTATTCAAAGTACATCCAGATGTAGANCGNCTGGCATTATGCGATTTGAAGCCTGATCGATTATCNCGTTGCTCGAAGGAACATCAAGTTAGCGAGACATATTCGAGTCTCGATGATATCTGCAAGTCAGATCTNGATGCTTTAGCCATTTTCACCCAGCATTGGATGCATGCTCCTCAAGCTATACAAGCTATGAGGTCAGGAAAACACGTTTACACTGCGGTTCCAGCGGCGCGTTCTTTGGATGAGTGCCATGATCTGGTTGAAACAGTNAAACAAACTGGCTTGGTTTACATGAATGGTGAAACCAGTTTTTTTCGGCCTGATGCTGTATTTTGCCGTAAAAAAGCGGAAGANGGTGCTTTTGGAGAGTTTGTTCACTTTCAAGCNGAATACTTTCACGACATCAGCCATGGCTTGTATGANGTAGCTAAAANCCGATGGGGTGATCAGTGGAGTCGGGACAAAACTGGAGGCATACCCATGTATTATCCNACNCATTCTACNTGTTTNCCAATCTCGGTCATGAAANCGCANATGACTTCTGTTTCTGCACAGGGATACANCTATCCAAATGATGACTGGTTTCGCCAAGANACGATTTCTGNAAANCAGTTTTCCAANCAAATTGGNCTNTTTACCATGAGCAANGGTNCNACTGCTCGNATCGCCGAATTCCGNCGAATTGGNCANCAAGGAACCGANCGGATTAGTGCTATATANGGTACNGAAGCNAGNTTTGAGCAGAATGCCTCNGGGNCCGTNTGGNNGAACAAAAATAGNATGGAAGACGTTATNTTGACAAAANANCACGAACCATTGCCAGAAATGCTNNCCTCAGATTTGGGAGGACATGGNGGNTCTCATGCTTACCTGNTNCATGANTTTGTTGATTCAGTNAANAGGGANCGNTTNCCACGNNTCAACGTTTGGCAGGCNGNTCGATATTGNGCNCCTGGATTTGTCGCTCATGAATCAGCTCTCAAAGATGGTGAACTGCTAAAGATACCAGATTGGGGAACTCCTCCAAATTAAACTGATGGTTTATCAGTATTTCTAATATGGTCCTAATTAATTTTAAATTTGCTGTTCCGCTAGATGATTTTTTTTACCTCCCGTAATTTTCTTCTGTTTTCGATTACTTTTTTTTCTTGGATACATATTAGTCTAGCTGCACCACCAAACCCATACAACTTCTACCAATACAATCCGGAACAGGACCAATTCCTGCCTAGATCAGGTAAATCTCATTCGGAGTTCCACCAAGCCCTCCAAGGATGCTGTGAGACTCGCAGAACTAGTATTTTGCAAGCTGATGGTACCGAATACGTTCTGGGAATTAAGATTGACTTTCCTGATCAGCCAGGTCAAAGGTCCAGCGCTGAGTTTGATCAATANCTGTTTTCTGATACTGGNATCTCATTAAAAACTTATTATCGCGAAGTTTCATATGGAAAGATGAACATTGAATCCGGTCCGATGAAAGGTATNGTACCTAAAGGAAATCAGTGGGTTCGNGCCAAGAAAAAGATGGGGTATTACGGACANGGGAANATTTCCCNNAAACTTTATCTTGAGTTNTTNGTTGAAGCTTGTCAGGGTGTTGACCCATTCGTTGATTTCAGCNAGTACGACCGAAACANNGANGGGGTTGTCGACCATGTTTTTCTGATTCATGCAGGTGATGANGAAGCNTCTACANCAACGGGAGCTTTCGGGGANAATATNTGGTCTATNCTATTACGTCCTGTGAANAAAANNTTCGATGGAGTTCTNGTNGAATCNGCTGTCGTNGTNGCAGAAGAACCCAGCTTTGATCATCCNCATTTNGGNATCTATTTTCANGANTTTTTTCACGATCTNGGTGCNCCTGATGTATANGGTTCTACNATGGTTGATCAACGGGATCATAAGTGGGGATTAATGGGGATGTNCGGNCCATATCAAGGNGATCTAGTCAATGGTCTAGGAAATGGAAATGGCCTGAATCCGAGCCATATTATTGGTTATCTTAAATGGGATTTCGATGCNAANCCTGANAATGGCCGCCTTGGTTGGCTGGAGCCAATTACCTTGAGAAAAAATACTTCNGGGCTTGAAGTTCCTAATTTTGAGCTGAATGACNTTGTGTTCAANATTGATGTACCTAGTAAANATGAGTATTTTTTAATTGAAAATAGATTTCGCCAATCCGGNGCAATTTATGACCAAAAACTGCCAGAATCAGGGATTTTGATTTGGCATATCGATGAAACACAGGTTAGGNCAAGTTACAGTNTTGATGCTGCCGACCAAATTTGGCTGGAGGATCCTAGTGATCCNGATCACCAAGATTATCGCAACNTCACCGCCGGTGCGGCCTTTTCAACTGATGATAACGAAACATCATTCACACCATCAACAGCCCCAAACAGCGATACTGAGGATGGATCAACTACCGGCATTTCGGTTACTAATATCAGTCGCGAAGGTGAAGTTATGACCATTGATGTCTGGTTTGGCGATACCTATGAACCCAATAATGATCTGCCCTCAGCTCATAGAATTGAGTTCAATCAGCCATATGAGTCGTTTATTTCTACTGCTAATGATGTGGATTTTTATCGCATGGATATTGTCGAACCAAATTTCATCATCATAGAACTGTCTAACATACCAGAAAATTTAGACTATCAGCTTTCTCTACAAAACCAAGAGGGCCTTGAAGTTAAAAAAGGAGATCGTACTGGCGACACAAGACTTATTGGTTATCGAGTTAAATCAGCAAGGGCACTCTACATTGTTGTCGAATCCCAAAATGGGTTCGATCAATACAATGCTTACCGTTTGCAAGTGAAGAATGCAGAGTCAACTTCCAGTTTACTTGTGCTCGATCATATCAAAGTTTACCCCAATCCATGTTATGGGTTTGATCCAGTTATTTTCAATTATGTTATTCCTAGCCGGAATTTGCAGTTTGCTGAACGGGTAGATCTAGAAATATATACTATTGATGAAAATCTAGTCTACACCGATGTACAGATGGATGTTATTGGTTCTAACAAATTTTCAGTGAATGTTAATCAACTGACAAGTGGTATTTATGTTTATATGATTCAAGCACAAAGGAGAGAAGAACTAGTACGAAAGTTTGGTAAATTCGCGGTGGCGCGATAGCTAAGGATGAAAAATGAAAATTGTTGCTGTAGATCCCTTTTATCTTAAGATGCCTAATATTACTACTGATGCTGACGGTACTCAAGATACGCTAGTTGTTCGTGTTCGAACGGATGAAGGGATAGAAGGATGGGGTGAATGTGATGCTTCTCCACTGGTTTCTCTCGCTACTTATTGCTGTCCAATGTCACATGGAAATATCATTAATATTCGCCAATCATTGGTGGGAGAAGTCCTTAGAGGATCTGACGATATTCTCCGATTGCATGATAAAATTTTACGTAATGCCCTAGATATCCAACAAATTGATCACGCCTACAGCGGTACTGATATTGCACTCTGGGATATTGTTGGACAAAAACTTAAGCGACCAGTTTACCAATTACTCGAAGATCAGTTTGGTTTCTCATCACAGGGTATAGACCATCCAAAGATCCCTTATGCTTCTGTATTGTTTGGTGATACACCGGAGGCCACTTTTCAAATAGCCACGCGTTTGAAAAGCCAAGGTTTCAAAGCTGCAAAATTTGGATGGGGACCAATGGGACAATTCGATGAAAAATACGATATTGAGTTAGTCGAATCTGCGAGAGAAGGTATGGGGAAATCAGCACAAATTATGATTGACGCCGGTGTCGCTTGGGAGTCTGATTATAAGACAGCATATGACCGGGCCGAGGCATTCTCCCAGTATACTCCTACTTGGTTGGAAGAACCATTAGCACCAGAGGCTATTGAGGCATACGGAACCCTGTCATCTTTGAACCCACCCATTCCTATCGCGGCAGGAGAAGGATCTGCAACCTTTCGTATGGCTGAGGACTTAATCCTGAATGGAAAAGTCGATTACGTACAGATCGACGTAGGACGTGTATCTGGAATTACCACTGCGGCCAGAATTCGTCAATTGGCTGAACAGCAGGGAATTCAATATGTGAACCATACCTTCAAAAGCCACTTGAGTCTCGCTGCTTCACTTCATGTTTTTGCGACTAATGAAGACTTCAACCTGCTTGAGTATCCAGCAGATGGATCAGAATTGTCACAGAAATTGACAACCGAAAAGTTAGAAGTTGGAACTGATGGACAGGTGAGGTTAACTGAAAAACCGGGTATTGGTGTGAACATTGATTTACATACGATCCGTGAATTTCTGGTATCAGTAAAAATTGAACTTAATGGTACGACTATTTTTGACCATGCAGTTCTTTAGTTGTTTCTTCTTTTCGTCCGACAAAATATACAGCTGATGCCAGAATATGTGAGTGTTTATTTATCATCAAGATATAATCGATCAAAATGATGGGGAAAGTTAACCAACCAATGATCAGTGAAATTATTTTAGCTACTAAGAGGTTGCCAAACGAAAATACTAATCCGGCATACTCGCGGAATATCCAGTGCAATGAAGCTGTTGGTCCTGCACAAGCACCACTTTCAATCTTCATAAAGGCAGAAAAGAGGTGGTTGAAGCCGGGAACTGTATAGCGTTGATAATCGTGGGGAGAGGCATGAAACCCCTGCAAAAATGGCACCGCAGCACACACATAACCACCGGGTTTGAGCACCCGATAAATTTCAGCGACAACCTGCTTCGGTTCTAATACATGCTCAAGCACAGCTTCACTAATTATTGCATCAAATGCATTATCATGAAACGGTAATTGATGACCGTCGCCTATTACGTCAACGTTTGAGCCAGCTTCGATTTCCAGAGTAATTACGTTCGGTGCACGCCGGTCAGTACCAGATCCTAGGTCCAGTATTTTCGCCTCTGCTCCGAGTTTATGAATCGTGCGCTTCACCGCACGATTCCAGCGAGATGCTGGGTATGGACAACCCATCAACATAGACGTGAATTTTGTTTTTCGCAGTAAACCTTTAAGCTTTTGAATCTGATTACTCATCGCCGCTTTTCAGAAATGGATTTGGTTTTCTATGATATAATCCTCATCAGGAAGAATCCCCAAACCGGGTTGGTCTGGTATGATCGCTACAGCATCGCGAATTTCTATTCCGTGAGCGACCATTGATTCAAGAAAGACGGGAGCATTTAGTTCAAGCGGTAAGATAAAATCAAGGGTAGAAAAAAGGTGGAGCGATGCGGCAAAACCGATGCCAGCTTCGGTTAACCCGCTACCGAGTAGCTCAATTGAGTTAGCTTCTGCAATATGAGCGGTTTTCAAGCATTCGCGCAAGCCCCCCGATTTACAAAGTTTCAGTACAACTGCATCAGCACATTCTAANTGAATAATCTTAGCNAAATCATAACTTGAGAAGCAACCTTCATCGACTGCTATTGGAAGNTGAGAATGTTCACGAACACGCTTCAAACCAAACCAGTCCTGACTCGAAACTGGTTGTTCAAAGGTTGCTATTTGGCGAATGTCACGAATTCGATCGATAAGATCAATCGCTTGTGAAGGAACATAGCTTTGGTTAGCATCAATCCAAAGTTTCGCTTCCGGGACAGCATCATGTATNGCGCGAAGTCTGGCTTCATCTAGCCCCGGTTCACCAGCAACTTTNACCTTGAAACATTTACAAGGATCAAGTGCTGTAGCTTGCATGGCCATAACCTCAGGAGTATCTATACTAAGCGCATAGCATAGNGGATGTTGGCTGTGACGTTTCCCACCGAGTAAAACGTGGATGGGAACGCCAAGAATTCGACCAACCAGATCGTGGAGAGCGATGTCGACTGCTGCTCTGGCAAAAGGATGACCGTTACTAACAGCTGGTTTGAGTATGGTATTAATTTCATCAGTNATCGTNAGGATCTCAAACGGATTTTTTCCAATCAATACGGGGGTGATGTAACTTTGGANGGTGGTCGTGATGGATTCGGTTGTTTCATANCTCCAAGATGGGAGGGCACGTTGCTCTCCCCAACCGAAGTAACCATCATCCGTTGAGATCTTAACAAAGACGTGATCTCCAGAGCTCTGTTGATCTCCGACAAAACCAGTTCCGATGTTGAATTTGGTCTTCAGCCCGATTTTGGTGGGAAAAACATCAACCTGCGTAATTCTTCTCATCATATTTTCCTTTCGAGATCTGACTTAATCTACCACACCATATACTGGTAATCAATCATGAAATTCACCAAAGTCTGGATTTCNAGTTTCGTAATTACAATGACACTTAGCACTACTNGCTACGGTTCAATTAAAGAAGAATTCGCACGAATACTAACACTCTCAGAATCCGAAAAACGGATGATGCTGGTGAACGAACCGTATTCGTATGAAAACTATATCACTTTNGCNTTGATAGCTTCTGGAGTCACAGATAGAGAAATNCCTCGNTACAAGAAGATCGTGGATAANTTNGTTTTTGACCTGAATTCCGATATTGAAACAAAACAGGTTAGCAGTGAAAAAGATATATTGGCGGAGTTCATTTTAGGCTACCTGCACCGTCGACTCTTTCACCAATACTTTGCCAATCAGACTAAAATTAATGAAATGTTAGAGAACCGCAGGTTTAATTGTGTTTCGTCATCAGTATTATACACTGCTATATGCCGAAATTTTGGCATTAATATAACTGGCCTAATTGTCCCTGACCACGTTCTGGTGCAGTTTAGAACACCAACAACAAAAATTGATATTGAAACAACTATCCGTTATGGATTTGATCCTGCATCCAAAAAAGAGGTCTTGGATCATTTAGGAAAAATCACTGGGTTTGTTTACGTTGACCAAAAGAATTATAAACAACGATCTGAAATTAGCGACCGACAGATGATTTCTCTAATTTATTCNAACCGCTATAAAGCACTGAACGATCAGAGACATCATGCGGAAGCAACCCGGGTNTTGTATGCAGGCTGGCAACTGGCTGACAACCTGCCAAGAACCTTGAATACGTGGGAAAATGGAATCAGCAACTATATTATTTCGCTTGATCGCCTCAACCGCTTTTCAGACGCACTCTACGTCATTGACCTTATAACTGAGAAGTTTCCAACTTTGAAACAACCAACTGAACTTCATTACAATATCTATCTTAACTGGAGTTACCATGCCCTCAAAGCTAAGCAATTTGAACTTGGATCAAAGGTTGCTCAAGAGGGGCTAAAAACATATCCAAGAGACCGGAAACTATTACAAAATTTAAAATCAGCTTATGTAAGTCAGACGCAGGTACTAGTTAAAAAACGCGATTTTAATAGTGCCAGATTGACTATTGAGACGGCAAAACAACTTTTTCCTAACGAAAATAGCTTTCAGAAACTAAGGGTTAATTTGGTAGTTGAAGAAACTAAGGGATTACCGATTGATAAAGCCGTTGAAGTCTATCGCAACGCTCTAAAGAAGTATCCTCGGGACAAGGTGTTGCAAGATGGATTCGCTTTCCTGTATATTGAACCAGCACAAAAATTGGAGAATCAAGGCAATTTTGAAGAGGCGATTGCTTTGCTTGATCGAGGATCGGAAGTGACACTGAACATGCCTAAAATTATTGAATCAAAGAAAAGAGTTTACAATAATTGGAGCCTCGCATTGGCAAAAACTCAGGACTTTAGCAATGCAAAGTTAGTCATTGAAAAGGGGCTTGCGATTGCTTCAACTTCCAAATCGCTGAATGCTAATTGGGATTATGTAATGTTGGAGTTCGCCCAGTTCGAATATAAGAATAACCGTTTCGAAGAAGCAATTGGAATCTTAATAGAGGGAATGCAACGCCGAAAAACAAATCGTCATAAGTATTTGCAATTGATTGAAGGATATTATAACGATACAGCTGTTAACATGCTACAACAGGGACGTATCCAGCAAGGAATCGATCGGCTTCAAGCTGGTTTAACGCTGATTCCGAATAGCCGAACGCTCCAAAAAAACCTAGGGATGGCAACTCGTCAAAAAGGTCGGAAGTAGTCTTGAATAATAATTTGATTGTGTGTCTGTTTTGTTGTATATTTACGTCGTAATAACTTATTAAGGAGCTTATTATGTCAGCAGAAATCACACCAATTCCAAGAATCGGCGATGACGCCCCCGATTTTACTGCGATTACAACACACGGAGAGATTACATTTAGCAGCTTGTTAATTGGAACGTTGGTGAGAAGGTGATTGTACCACCTCCCAAAACGGAGGCAGAGGTCGAGGAACGTTTGAATANCGACCACGAAAAATTGTCCTTCTATTTNATGAAGAGGGACCTATAATTCAAAATATTTGGTCTCTTACTCGGTTAGCGCGTGATTGGGGGAGTGAACTGCACGCAATAATATGGATTATTATTTAACCCGACGTGTTGAATTTGAAGCTGCACATTACTACCGAATCCCTGAGCTCAGCGACNAAGAAAACTACGATCTTTTCGGCCCAACGTCGAACNTTAACAGTCATGGGCATAATTATGTGCTACTGGTAACTGTCAAGGGAGATGCTGTCGCTTCGNATGGGATGCTAATTAACATCAAGGATTTGGATAGTATAATCAAGGAACACGTTGTTGCTGAATATGATCATAAACACATCAACCTACAGCATCCGNCCTTTATTCAGGATTCCTCTCTNCANCCAACCAGTGAAAATATTGCTATTCAAGTTTGGCAATCGTTNACTCCTTACCTTCAGAATGNAGACCTACACCTTGTTCATTTATACGAAGAGTCTACGCTTTCTGCTGAATACTATGGNAAAGATCAGATGGTCNATTTAACAAAAGTGTATGAGTTCAGCGCTTCTCATCGTCTTCATAGTCCTGCACTCACGGACGAAGAGAACAAAGCAGTTTTCGGAAAATGCAATAATCCATATGGTCATGGTCATAATTATGTGCTGGAAGTTACTATCAAAGGCGAGGTCAATCCAAAAACAGGTATGGTGGCAGATATAGACTTGCTCGACCGAGTGATTGAAAAACAAGTTTTTTCCCGTTTCGATCATAGACACTTGAACTTAGATACAACCGAGTTTGAAAGGGTTAATCCGACATCTGAGAATTTTGTTCAAGTNCTTTGGGAGATTGTGGAACCNCACCTAAAACCTGTCGCTTTACATCGCCTACGTTTACAAGAAACACCCAAAAGTTACTTCGATTATTATGGAGACAAATAATTAATTAAAATGAAACAATACGATTTGGATGATGATCTTTTTCAGGGTAATAGTAAGCTAGAACGTCTTTACCATGGGGTAATTGAGGAGATCGGTGAGGATCCTACACGTCAAGGCTTGTTTNAGACCCCATATCGTTCTGCAAAGGCCTTGCAGTTTTTAACACAAGGTTATACACAAAAAGTTGATGAAATTGTCAATGGTGCCATTTTTGATGAAGAATTTGATGATATGGTAATTGTCAAAGATATTGAGTTTTACAGTCTGTGTGAACACCACATCCTACCGTTCTTTGGTAAGTGNCATGTTGGATATATACCCAACAAAAGAATTGTTGGGTTGAGCAAAATTCCTCGCATCATTGATATGTTTGCTCGTAGNCTGCAGGTTCAGGAGCGCTTGACGCACCAAATTGCACAGGCTATAAATGAAGTGCTTCAGCCCCAAGGAATTGCTGTTGTTATGGAAGCACAGCATATGTGTATGATGATTCGTGGTGTAGAAAAGNAACGCTCCANCACNTTTACTAATGTTATGCTTGGGACGTTTCGAGACAGANGACTCAACTCGTGCTGAATTTTTTCATAGCATTAAGTAATTTTTTGGACACTNACTAATGGGNNAAANTGTGATNGAAGGAAAAGTCGCAATTATCACCGGCGCATCGCGNGGCGTGGGNNAGGCAACCGCNATGGCTTTAAGCAGGAATGGANTNAGCGTGGTTCTTGCTGCCCGAACACNAAACGACCTTGAAAGAGTGTCAGATGAAATTCAGGCCAACGGTGGTGATGCGCTGGTTGTTAGAACCGATGTAACGCTTTTAGATCAAGTACAACAACTAGTTGATCAAACGCTCGACCACCATGGAAAAATTGATGTTCTCATTAATAATTCGGGGATTGGGATATTCGAGTCTGTTATCGATTCGGACATAGAAAGTTGGAACAAAGTACTCGACAGTAATCTCAAAAGCGTTTACCTGTGCTCAAAAACCGTATTACCACCAATGTTTGAACAGGGGTTCGGACAGATTATAAATATTTTGTCAATCGCATCCAAGGTCGCTTTCCAATTTTCCAGTGCTTATTGTGCGGCAAAAGCGGCAGCTTTAGCTTTTACAAAAGTTCTCCGGGAGGAAATTCGAGAACATGGCATACGAGTGACTGCAGTGTTGCCGGGATCAATTAATTCTCCCTTCTGGGCTGGTATGGAACATCATCCAGACTTTGATTTAATGTTAACCCCGGAACATATTGCACAGACAATTGTTGACATCGTGAAATCACCGGACGATATGACAATTGAGGAAGTGACCGTTACACCACCACTTGGGATCTTATAGGATTGATCAAATGTTACTGTGGAGAAGATTACCGGACTTTCGGCGAATCATAACTTTTTGGATTGATCGGCTATTTACTGTCTCTACTGTGATGATCAACTGATTCGTTTCAATTTGTGTACCCTTCTCTGGAATTGTTCCGGTTTGGCTAAGTATGTAACCAGCAATTGTCTCATAATTACCACTTGGGATTTTCAATCCGAGAAAGAGTTCATTCATCGTCTCAATTTCCGTTCTGCCTTCGCATTCCAGTGTCTTCGAGTCAATTTGCTGAATATTCAAGTCCGTATCGCGCTCATCGGCAAACTCTCCAACAATTTCTTCAATTAGATCCTCTACCGTAATCAANCCGATGNTTCCACCGTACTCGTCTACTACAAAAACCATTGTATTACGACTCTTCTGTAGTTCTTTGAGTAAGATACTGATATTTTTGGACTCTGGAACAAACTGTATATCGCGGCGAACAAGAGACCTAACAGTTTGAGTGTCATCTTCGGCATAAATCACATCGAGTAGATTAACAATACCGACGATATTGTCGATTCGACCATCATAAACCGGGANACGTGAAAATCCTGACTCTGATGCGATGTTCATNAAAGTTTCGATATCAGTNTTNTGNGGAACCGCAACTATTTTTACAAATGGTACCATCATCCGTTCAACAGTTTNTTGCTGTANATCAAGNACACTNTGGATCATACGCCTTTGGTTNNGNTCAATTAANCCAGATTGNTCGCCCATGGTNGCCAACAANCGCAANTCGTCACGNTGNANNTCTTNTGATTCTTGNTGNTNATNANNANCAANACTTNTCATAAAGATATTTGTAATNCAGGTTACTCCCATTACAACTAGACTTAGGATTGCTTCTGACAATCGGAGGAAATATGCATAGCGTAATGCTAATTTATCTGCTTTCGCACGAAATATTGTCTTCGGAAGGATCTCCGCAAAGATCAAGACCAAAAGTGTTGTAATTAGCGTTGCGATAAGGGCATCATTTAACGGGAGTTTTTCGATTATCTTGCCAATTGATGTGAACCTTCCTAAGATCGCGATGACCAACAGCAACCCAATTTCGGTTGTGATAACATGCATCAAATTCGTTCCAACGAGAGTCATACCCAACATTTTTTCCGGTGAATCAATCAGACGTTTTATCAACTTAGCACGTTTATTACCACTTTCAGCTAGTTGATTAATTTTGACTTTATTGACGGAAACCAGTGCAGTTTCGGAACCAGCGTAGAAAGCAGTTAAGACGAGGAAAATCACCAGTGCAACACTTAGCAGAACAATTGTTCTTAGATCTGTTGGTAGCGATGAATCATGATGCGAAGGACTTGCTCCCATTAGGAAAAAACAAAGAATTAGAACAATAAAAACCTGCGGGGATCTTGATACCATCAGTTATCCTCTTCAGGAGGCAGTTTCATAATTACCACACTTATCTGATTCGCATTGATAGCTGCAACTTCAAATTCGATACCATTCTCGTCTGAAATTTTCTCGCCAACCAAAGGAATACGTCCAAAGAGATCGAAAGCGTAGCCACCGACGGTATCTGCAGTTGCCTCGTCAATCCCAAGATGGAACTGTGCGTTGAGTTGTCGGATACTGACACGCCCAGAAACCTCGAACAACGAAGCATCACTTGTAGAACGAATGATTTTTGGCAAATCGGTGTCAACATCGTGCTCGTCAATAATATCACCAATAATTTCTTCAATAATATCTTCTACAGTCACCAAACCAGAAATGCCACCATATTCGTCTAGTAAGATCGCCATTTTGGTTTTTTCCTTCGTTAAATCTCGAAGTAGATCGGCGTTGTTTTTCGTTTCTGGGGTAAAAAATGGTGGGCGAATTAGAGTATTTGAAGCACTCGTTTCAGAGGATTGATATTTGGTCAGAAAATCCCCTACAGTCATGTCACAAATTTCATTTCGTGGCCAAGCGGGTAAATCTTTTATGTAAAAGATGCCACAGACTTCGTCAATGCTTTTTCGGTAAACTGGAATACGAGAAACACCGATCGTTTGTGCAGTATTAATTAGATCTTGGATTGTAGAATCAGTATCCATGGCGATCATCTCAGTTCGTGGCACCATGATTTCCCTAGATTCAATACTTTGCATTTCTAGAATATTTTTCAGTATGCTTTGTTCATCCAGTTGGAATCCACTGTATGGATCTTTATCACTTACAATTGCTTTAAAGTCGTCAGTGGTCATTCGTTCCTCTTGAGAAATATCTCCTCCGCCAAAGAGCAACAGTAGTGGATTTGTAATTCCTCTGAGAACAACACGACCCGGAGAGATAAGGACTGAAAAGATCCAAAGTGGGCGGGCGGTGATTTTCGAAAAACCTTCAGCATACTTAATGGCGTATGTTTTGGGACTAATTTCGCCGATAACCAGCAACAAGGTTGTAATCGTAATAGTGGCGATAATAACCTTCAGCTTGGAAGGCTTAGGACCAATGATAGCATAAGCGGTGAAGGCCTGAAAGGCAGTATTGACAAAAGTGTTACCAAGGAGAATTGTAATAAAGAGTCGGCGCGGATTTTCGACGAAACTGACAATAGCAGTACTACTCTTCTCACGTTGACGACGAAGACGCTCAATCTGTACTTTACTAAGTGCACAAAGCGCAGTTTCGGAACCAGAAAAAAAAGCAGATAGTAATAGTAGCAGCCCCAATCCAATCAGGAGGGGCAATAGTTGTCCAATCTGTTCCATTAGGGTAGGCAATATACTGCGTAATATATTACAATATCGTAATCTCCCACAGCAACTACTCAAATTCTAGCATATATGTAATCATGCAGCAATGGGAAACAACAGTTTTCACAAAGGAGGATAACTCATGACAAAACTCAAGCAAATGCAAAAGATTGAGCATAGTGGTGTTGTGGCTATTATTCGAGCCAGCAATCCATCTCTGTTAATAGAGGTTGTCGACGCTATAAAGGCCGGTGGTATTGACGTAATTGAAATCACTATGACCACACCAAATGCGCTTGGCGTTCTTGAGGAAGCCGTAACAAAATTTGGTGATGGAATATTATTTGGTGTTGGATCGGTTCTGGATGCTGAAACAGCGAGGATCTCTATTTTGTCAGGTGCAGAGTTTATAGTCAGTCCTGTAACAAAACCAGATGTTATCGAAACTTGTAATCGTTACGGAAAGGTAGTAATGCCAGGTGCTTTCACTCCAACAGAAATCTTAACAGCCTGGGAAATGGGTGCCGATTACGTCAAAGTTTTCCCTTCAAGCATTGTAGGAGCACGTCATATCAAGGAAATAAAGGCACCACTACCACAAATACAGTTGGTTGCAACGGGTGGGATTACGATAGATAACGCGGGAGAATTCATCGCTGCNGGTTCTTCTGCACTAGGAGTTGGNAGTGGTCTTATAAATCAAGAAATTATTACCGANAGGAAGTTTGAAACTCTAACGCAAAATGCTAGTCGCTTAATTCAGGTTGTTCAGGAAGCAAGGANNCTTGAATAATCATCAAATTTTGAGGTTCTCAGGATTTTACTGATGCTAGGCTTCATGTTCTCAGCAATTATCTCAAAAGAGAGTTACTCACTGCCCTCCATAGCCGAAATGCCACTGAGATGTCTCACTATGATTTGCGAATTAACTTAATTAACATGCTACCTTATAAGGTCCCAACAAACAATTCTAAATTAAACAGAAAATTATTCATTATTCCAACCCATTTCAAATACAGGCTACCTCCACAATAATCTAAGCCCAGACACCGGAAAACGAATAAAGCACTTTGCTATCTGTCTTTAAAAAAAGGTCGTTAGAAAAATCTACCCATACTGCCCCCAAATGCGCTTATTTGTTACAGTCACTCAATTCAGCCAGCAGTTTTAAATCTCCCATACCACATAAAAACCCCGCTCAAAATGTATTAATACACTATTTGCCGTTTATCTTGTAAACTCGGGTTGCTGTATCATGAAACAATGCTGAACGTTCAGTCTCAGACATACTTTCTGTCCAGCTTAGAAACTTGCCGTACAGTGTTTCGATACTGATTCCTTGTACCATTTCCACCGGATAGTTACTCGCAAACATGCAACGATCAACCCCAAACAGATCAATTACCTCATGAACCATATTTTTGATCTTGGCTTCTTCTATCGCATTGTGATGATAATTGTTCCGTGCAAACCATAGCATCGACAACTTCACATATACATTTGGGACGGAAGCCAACGCTCTCATTCCATTTCTCCAGATTTGATCATGTGCCTCATCTTCACCATCGTGCATCAAACCCAGATGGTTAAGAATAACCTGCGTTTGTGGATACTTGTTAAAAACAATAGCGGAATCTTCCAACTGATGCGGATTGCATTGCAAATCGAAAGACAGACCTTTTTCTCCAAGTAGCGAAATTCCTTCTTGAAAAATACTGCTTTGCAAGAAGTCACCATGTTCAACTTGAGGCCATGTAAGATCAGGATTATCAGGATGATGGTTTAAAATCATGCGAACCCCTCGAAATCGTCCTTCTGCTGCTGCTTGATGCTTTACCAACATTCGCTCACTTTCTGCAGTGTCACGCGCAAGATGGACATATCCCACAATGCCAAAGGGAAAACTGGCTTCGCTTGGTGACAACTGGTTACATACCCACGTTGTTTCTTCAACGGTGTCCAACGGGAACCCACCCAACATCTGTCCAACTACAGTTTCAACGTGTACACCAGATGTAAGATTGAGAGGCACAGGCAGATTCCTCATATCGCGAGCATAATCTCCGGCCTCATAAACGGGAAAACTTTTATTCACTCCTTCCCCCAGATTGGGGTTCGGACGCTCGGAAATGTTCCATAAATGAAAATGTGGATCACAGACCTTTATGTCAATACTCCATTGTAACGTATCAAAAATTCACACCAAGCTATTGATCGAAAATCCTATAAACTCCTATTCTAAAACCAAGAAAACACCAGACCTACGAATACCATATTTAAGCTGAACTGTGTATTCTTTCCACCTATGCAGGAGATTCCCCTACAATATCAGCACACATGCACTTGTTCAACTACCTCTGCCAATACTGTCACTTACGATTGTAATCAACCATGTGTCACATCTTAGAAAAAACCTGTTTTCATCTGTAGTTGTAACTGAACTTTTATCCATATGCCATTTCAGGATGTTTACCGAGTACCCGTAATAGACGTTCATCTGCCCCTTCAAGTACATAGTCGGACATATGATAATTGAGATAAGGCCAGAACCTTTGGGCCACAAATCGTTGTCCGTAAACTTGGTGAAAAAGGTAACGCACCCGATCCGAGGCATTGGGTACTCCTCTATGCCATGTTTGACTGCTGAGCAAGTAGAGGTCTCCTGCTTTCATCAACAATGATTTTGGTCCTCGCCCATCAAAGGTTGGGTTTTCCGGATCATTTGGCTGTCTTCCAGCATAATGACTTCCNGGAACAAATTGGCTAGGACCATATTGGTCNTCGTCTTGGTCTGTNAGAGCAATTTGGAAGGACATNCGGAAGACAGGCATGCGAAGNCGGCGATCGTGGNACTTGATNTCATCNTCGGTGATTGGAAATTCTAGGCTGTCATCTANATGGAANCNGTTNATNCCGAAATCGTTCCGNTTCAGAATACATCCTTGGGCCATGCAATGACANTGTGNTCCCAAGACAGCTTCCGCAATNGAGATTATAGGCTCTCGCACGAGCAGATCNCGAAACATCCTNTCACANTCGAAAAGCCTGTGTACGACAATAGGCGCTTTATCGTGNTCNTTCCGTGGTTGGNTAACTTTGACATTGCGCATNTCAGCGAAATATGGTTCGNCAAANATCTGNTCCACACGTTTACATATCTTTTGGCANTCCTCNCGAAGNAGAACNTTGCGAATNANGGTGGCCCCATTTTTGTAAAAATCGTCAAGAATCGGNGTCAATTCTTCTTCAGTNAANGGTTCATNTAGCGNCATAGGATTTCCTTGGATGAGATGGCAGGATTCAAAATAGCATTTTCGTTAAGCTAGTTGCTCTAACTATGTTACGNTNATTGATAACAACAGAGTTGNATGTATCCAACNATTCCGAACAGCACAACGCTACACACATTCCTAGTNCACTTCGCCCACAGAGCCAACAGCTTAGACTAGGAACCACTTANTNTCTAGCCTCNATTCGCAAAACCATGCAAATCATANCANGNGTAGCAATTCTAGTCAACAGCCTTTGCAAATAGTATTTTCTAACAACACGTGTTGCATTCACACACCATTACAACGATGAAATATTGCGAACTAGATAAGGAAATTAAGCAGTGATAGAGAGACATCTCGCTGACCCAAAACGAAGGATACCTTCTTTGCAACGACAAAAATCTCAGGTTAGAATTGCACTTGTTTGGGCTATCCTGTATGATACACTCGCACCTCAAATAACATTAAATATCAATAAACTCTGCCCCTAATACTGACGAGTCTAGTGGAGACCAAACCATGACAGCCATAGAGTCGAATGTAAAAACTAGCTTAGAAATGCAACATACTTTTCAAGATCCCGCTGTTCCGATGATCGCGTTGCCAACCAGATTCACCTCTCACCGTGTTAATCGGGATCAACGCATGCCTAAAGGTGGTTCAATTGATTTAGCTAACTTAAGGGGAGCAGGTTGTGTTCGCCATATTTGGATACTCTTTGGTCAAGAGGTTCGCCTTGAAATCAATGTAGATAACGCGAAAAAATCTCAAGTGGATCTACCATTGAAAGCCTTCTTCGGTATCATGCATGATTGGGAGCCTTATTTCGTCGATAATGCTGCTTACACTGTGTTACCCAATCCGGAAGCCAAAGCTAAGGATCCATTGATTCCAGGTAACCCAGGATACAACCTTTTTTTGCCAATCCCATTTAGTGAATCCTGTCGAATCACCTTACATGTACCTCCGGGACACACAGCTGCAGCTATGGTCGATTGGCACCGGTACGATCAAGGAACGCCACTCACGCCCTATCGTTTGCACACTGAGCATCATCTATATCAACCTTCACCTCCACGGGGTGGCTTTGTTAAAATGGCGAACTTAGACGGTGAAGGCTTTGTTGCTGGAGTAGCGGTTGGTTATCTTCAACGTGACCATAGTGATATGGTTTTCCACACTGGAGGAATGACGATTTTGCTAGATGGAGAAACCAACCCTCATGCAATTCGTGGACACAATGTAGAAGACGATTTCGGCTATAGCTGGGGATTCAATAACTATCAATCCCGTTGGATCGGTTCACCCTATCATGTTAATCGAAGTCGAACCGATCAAGATGGCGTATTCTACCGTTTCTTTGGACCGGATCCTATTGCCTTTCGCCGTTCCCTATCATTTCGTACAGGTAGCCGAGGAGACGACATGGAATCTGTTGTCTACTACTACCAGGTCCCCGAGAGTCTTGTTCAATCTAACATAAATGAAATTGGCTCATCCAAACTTATTCCAGCAGAATGGCAAGTTACTGGACTATTCCCTCAGGCTAACAATTGGGATATTTTTCAACAGTCGGAATTTGTAGAGCAACTTCCTTCCGGAGCTTGGCCTGACCAGTTGGTTCTTGATAATCAAACTTTGTCCGTCACAATTTTGAAAAGCGACCATGCTTGGATTGATTTGCAGAACGTGTTTTTCGAGCGAGATCATACCGCTACGCCTCGGGCGATGATTGATCATTCAGCCTATGCTCGGACCAACGTAAAAAGCGACTCCAAAAGAGAAGCTTCTCTGCGTTTGGCAGTCGATGGATGGTGTTTAGTTTGGTTGAATAGTGAGAAAGTTGCCACTCTGCGTCATGAGAATGGATTAGAAACGGCCAGAATCCCCGTTCAACTGGAAAAAGGAAGCAATGAACTCTTGGTAAAGACCAATAATTCTAACATCCCTCCCAACAAACGACTTTGGGTGATCAATGCAGCCATAGAAGTCTAATGGCCATGAGATCAAAGGCTTTACCATGGAAACAATAAAAGCAAGAGGTACGGATGGATAATGTCTTCCTGAAATGGTGGAGNTAGGCATTATCCCTTTTCTAATNCTAGCCAAAAATTATAGCCGTCTGGAGGTTGAATGAAAGCGTACAACCCAACAATTTCTTTGCCTATGGCGCTTTGAATCACCNNTTGCGACACTTGGAGCCTAAGTTAGATGGGGTTGTAGTATGAGGCACNATCCCCCATGTCGATCGACAGCACAAGGTTTTGGTACTGGACGACACCATCTTGGAAATGGACTTATAGCGAGCTATGCTTCACGTTATAATGAATTTAACTGTTGAAGTAAAATATTGTTCTCAAGCATAAGGAGCTGTATATATGTCTAACACCATTTTGCTTGGTTTTGGCCTTTTGGTGACGTGTAGTGGNCAATCTTCANCCAAAGTTTACGATATAGGATCGCGTCTGGAACCTTTTGTAGACGACTGGCTAATTGAAAAAATGGATGGGGTGCAATTACAGTTGCATCATCCTACGCCAAGCGAAGTAGCAATTGTATTCGATAAATCGTGGGAAGGCAATACTTGTACCTATGTGGTTGTATTCCAGGATGATGATCTCTTTCGGATGTATTATCGTGGATCTCACTACGATTTTGCGACTAAAAAAAGCCTGCATGAGCTTACCTGTTATGCTGAGAGCAAGGATGGAATCAACTGGACCAAACCGGAATTGAACCTGTTTGAGTTCGATGGATCTACCCGCAATAACATCGTCTGGCGAGGGGAACTGGAATGCCACAATTTTTCGCCCTTCAAGGATCCCAATCCCTGTTGTCAGCCAGAAGCACGTTACAAGGCACTTGGAGGCGGACAAGAAGGACTATTTGCCTTCCAATCATCGGATGGGATCAACTGGTCTTTGATGCAACCAGATCCAGTTATTACCAAAGGGGATTTCGATTCCCAAAACTTGGCGTTTTGGGATACAATTCGGAAAAGGTACGTTGATTTTCACCGGGCAGGACAGGACGGCGTTCGATCTATTATGACCTGTACTTCGGATGACTTTCTTAATTGGTCAGAACCGGAATGGGTAGACTTCGGGCAGTCACCGCCTGAGCATTTGTATACCAACGCCATCACACCTTATTTCCGCGCACCGCATATTTTTCTTGGTTTCCCCAAGCGATTTCTGCCCTCACGAAAGATACCTCATCATCCGGATTCGGGAATTTCGGATGGTGTCTTTATGAGTAGCCGTGACGGGTTACACTGGCACCGGTGGTTAGAGGCATTTATCCGACCGGGACTTCAACCGGAGAGGTGGGTGAACAGAAACAACATGACCGCTTGGGGGATTTTGTCCACTAAGACAGCAACAACCGGTCCTACTAACGAACTTTCTATTTACTCCAACGAGAACTACTATTCGGTGGACGGCCACTGCCGTCTTCGGCGGTTCACACTACGAAATGATGGTTTTGCCTCTGTTCATGCTTCCTATGCTGGTGGCGAATTCGTAACGTATCCACTCAACTTTTCGGGAACCAAACTCACTCTTAACTTCTCCACTTCGGCTGCCGGAAGTATCCGGGTAGAAATTACCAATCTAAATGGCCAACCTTTGAGCGGGTTTTCGCTGGATGAATCTACTGAGATTTACGGGGATGAAGTTGCCTACGTCATGACGTGGAAATCGCAATCCGACCTGACCGAGCTTGTAGGTCAGCCTATTCAGTTGCGTTTCGTCATGAAGGACGCTGATCTGTATTCTTTACAGTTTCGTCCCTAAAGGAGGCCGTAGACATAAAACCATTTTGGCAACCAACCTAACATAGCAAGGGNAAATGGCGGTTACTGATAGATTCTATGCGTAACGCTGCTCGAAGACATTCACAGCAGTTTGGGCTGCCAACATGGAAGTACGGACACGATGTTGAAAGCCCGACTGCATACCCGTCTCGATAGTAAAGGAGAGACCATATTGGTTAGCAGCAAAATCAGCTAGGTTCAAGCCTTCACCTCTTTGTTGGGAGTTAAGCCAGAAGACACCTGGTTGACCTTTGGTGAAGAAAGAGCCGGGCAGATAGTCTTCCTCCGCCAATTTTGTATTAGATTCGACCACGGTCTGGATTATGCCGTCAGCTATCTTTTGCTCCCAGACCTGGTCATCATCACCTTGCTGGTGCCGGGCAGAAAACCAGAAAGCGTCGCCGCCGTACTCATGTAAATCCAACGTTAGGCCTGGCTGAATTTCGGCCATCAGACGGCGTGTACACTGCACTTCTACTGGTGCCCAAGGCGTGTCATGGAAACGGTTGATGTGGAGAATTTCGCCTGCCGGACTGACGACCAGCGTATAGGCTCGTTGGAATGGCGCCGTCCCATCAATTCCTTCGGCACTTGATGGGAAGAAGATGCGGCGTCCAACCAGCGGTTCTAGAAAAGCTTCGCCTGGGGAGAATCGACCGTACAGACCGCTAGTTGAATAACCGTACTCACCGATGATAACCAGAAGCGTTTCCTCATCTTGGTAGAGCACTTCACCACTATCTTTCAGAATTTCTTCGCTATCTTCGACGGAACCCAGTTCTGGTTCTTCACCCAAACTGAGACTTAAGGCATAGGAAAACCCGTTCATGCCCATTGGATCACGGCAGGGAATAACATAGACCTGATGATCCGTTTCAAGTTGATCAATTAGTTCGACTGCAGCGGTGACACCAGCTTGTTCGGTCGAATGACTGCCTGCGCTAATGAAGATGGCTGGTTTCTTATCTCCACCACTTTGCCAGCAAGCTATAGGTGATCCATCCAGTGTGTGGCCCAGCACCCTGGGGTAGTTTTCCTTACACTTCATCCAATCAAGAAGGTTGGTGTAGCGATCGAAAATCTGCATCCCATTTCCCCTTTAGCATTATGCCTTACTGATCTTCCTCTTTGAGCGTTGCTAGCTGTTGATCTGAAATCAATCGATGCGAATCTCGTTTTGTCCGGTAATATCTTTGGTATGTGTATAGTGGGCCGCTTCCATCAGCTCTAAGGTCTCGGGCGATAAGCAGGCTTTCAGTACTTCTGAAGGTCCGCCCCCACCTTTATGTTGCGGCGTGTAGCGCAAAACCAGGATTCTGCGAATACGATCCGATGGATTCCAAGGCAAGATGCCATGTGTTAACAACTCTGAGATAATCAGCACATCACCAGCACGCGGCGTCAAGTTGATCACTCCCTGTGGTAAGTCATCGGTATCGATTACGTTCCCATTGTAAAACATCGTTTTCGGTCGGGGAAAAGATGCCTTGTGGGAACCTGGGACTACCAGTAGTCCTCCATCACCTGGAAAAACGTCATCAAAATAGGGAAAAATGACAAAATTATCGCAGTAGATCTTGTTATTGCGAATCTCGTATCGACAACTCTCCCAACCATAGTCGTCTCGGGCACAATGAAGCCCGCCTCCTCCCGCACCAGGCAGATCAACTTGTAAGGTGCCGCTGGTTAGGCGTGGTTTGCTGTTCGTTAGTTCCATTACGATTGGCCATGTTTTTGGATGGAAAACTAGGGCTTCCAACGTTTTGTCAAAGGCAAATCCGTTAATATGACGTTTGCCATCTTTACCAAATCCTTCTGGAAGTTGATCAGCCGGGGTATCGATATAACGTTGTGTTGCCTTTTGGCAGGCTTCTAGCTGTTCAGGACTAAGAACATTTTCCAAATGTAGATATCCGGACACATCAAAAAAGTATCGTTGTTCAGGTGTCATAATCCGTTGTGTAAACCTTGATTTCCTCCATTATATCGTAATCTTCTCCGGTTATTTTCCTAGACGTTTTTGTCTTTTTAATTTTGGAGAAGATTGGCTCTAAAAAGTTGGATAATATTTCTTAATTTGAGTAAAAAGGCACGAGAATTCAAGTTGAATTATAGTCATGATTGGACGATATGTCAACTTGCTGGTACAATATGAATATGGTTGTCATTTAAAAAAGAAATCATGGCTATGCCGATAAAGACCGGACTAACTTGAACAAACCAATTGAGAACTGCTATTGGGTCAATCCACATCTTCTGGCCAGTGAATATCCTGGACATCAGGATTCAGCGAAAACACGTTTCCGTCTCAACAAATACTTGGATTCTGGATTGAGTTGTTTCATTGATCTAACTCAGCCGAAAGAACTTGAACCTTATGACCTGATTTTGAGCCAAGAGTCTCAAGATCGAAACTTGGCAACAGTCTACAGGCGAAAACCGATTGTGGACTATTCGGTTCCAAGTCGAAATGGAATGATTGGGATCCTGAATACCATTCAGTCTGACATACAAGCTGGACATAAAGTGGTTGTCCATTGTTGGGGTGGAGTTGGCCGGACTGGTACCGTCATCGGTTGTTATCTGGTTGGGCAGGGATTATCCGGTGAGGAATCGCTCCGAGAGTTGAGTCAACACTGGAATACNGTTGGCTGCCTCAAACGGAGAAACCATCCAATCACACCGCAATCCGAAGACCAGTTCCNGATGATTCTGGATTGGAACCAGTAACGATTTGCAACCTGCATCGAGGAACTAAGTAATATGAATTCACCAAATGTGTTATGGATTTTCATCGAAGATATGAATGACTGGCTGGGGTGTTATGGGCATCAGGTCGTACCAACACCGAACATAGATCAGCTGGCTGAAAATGGTGTTCGGTTTGATCGAGCGTATATGCCGGCTGGGGTTTGTTCACCCTCCAGGTCGGCCGTTATTACTGGTATGTATCAGACGACAATTGGTGCGCACAACCATCGGAGTTCAAGACCNAACTTTAGGGGAATGAGCATGGGNCAAGACTATGATGCTATCTCACTACCTGATGGTGTGTCTACTATTCCTGAACATTTCCGTGATGCTGGTTACTACACGTTTATCGAAGGTAAAACAGATTATAATTTTGTCCATCAGAGTACTAATCTTTACCATCATAATAATCCAAAGATGGGGTTCAAAGGTGCCCAAGATGGCAGTGATTGGTCGGGTTGTCCAGATGGTAAACCCTTCTTTGGACAGATTCAACTTACAGGCGGCAAGCAGTTTGGAAACCCCAATCTTCAACGACATACAGATCCATCAGATATCACGGTACCACCGTACTACCCAGATCATCCAATCATTCGAGATGAGATCGCTTTGCATTATGATTGCGTTAGCCATACCGACGCCGAGGTTGGTCAAATTCTCACGCGGCTAAAGGAAGATAGCCTGCTTGAAAATACGATCATCTTTCTGTTCAGCGACCATGGTATGCGTCTGCCACGACACAAACAATTCATTTATGAAGGAGGACATAAAGTCCCCTTGATTATTTCCGGGTTGGATCATATGGACCAGTTGCAACCTGGGATTGTCCGTCAGGATCTGGTCAGCGGGATCGATATTAGCGCCACCTCGCTGGCCTTGGCAGATCTCGAAGTACCAGACGAGATGGAAGGGCAACATCTTTTCTCCTCCAATTTCACGCCGCGCCAGTATGTAATCGCTGCCAAGGACCGATGTGACTATACAATCGATCGGATTCGTGCAGTGCGCACACAAAAGTATGGTTACCTTCGCAATTTTATGACCGACCGACCATATATGCAACCCCAATACCGGGATGGTTCTAACTTTATGACTTTGTTGCATGATATGTACGATGACGGTAAACTGAACGATGTACAGGCAGCGTTTTGGTGCCCAGATCGACCTGACGAAGAGTTGTACGATCTGGAAAACGATCCGCACGAAACGATAAATCTAGCAAATAATCCGAATTATACTAGCATTCTTGCTGAACATCGGGAGATTCTGAATAACTGGATTGACAAAACGGACGACAAAGGACAGTATCCAGAATCAGAGATTGGTTTGCGTTGTGTACTGAATCGTTGGACTCACCAGTGTNTCAACCCGGAATATGCTAAGCTGGAAANTTAGATCTAATAGCCTGCTGGATGTGCAACGGNTGCTGACCGAAAGAGGTACGATTGTATCGTTAGCTTTACTGCCATCCGATCGGCANACAATTAAAATCTTAGCTTGACATTCAAGAAGGAAACATCATGTCAAACCCGACCAAAATCTATCGTGCCGCGCTGATCGGCTGTGGAGGACGGGGTATGTCTTTACGTAACACAGCCAACCAGATCGACCGGATTGATGTTGTCACTGCCGCCGACATGAACGGCGTCAACTTTGAAAAACTGGCGTCGGAGGAAGTCAAGACCTACCATGATTTTGAGGAGATGCTGGAGAAAGAGTCGCTGGATATAATCATAGTGGCAACGCCCATCTCATCCCACTATCAGGTTGCCAGTCGTGTGCTGGATTTTCCCATTACCGGGTTGTACTTGGAGAAGTCGATGGCCACCAGACTGCGGGAAGCCGACCAATTGGTCCAAAAGGCAGATGAATTTGGTATCTACTTGGTGGTTGGACATCAACTGCGGTATAACCAAGGTTGGGCCAATGTTAGAAACCTGATCGATCAAGACGCCATTGGCCAACTTCATTATATTCGGGCTCATCGTGGAGCTGCCATGCTAACTCATCATACCCACCAGACTGACCTGATGCGATACTATCTGGACGACTCTCCTGTCTCATGGGTGCTTGGACAAGTCCATCGAGATGGTTCGCATCTTTCGGAGGGACTGGAGTCAGAGATGCAAGCACTGGGGTTTGTTCAGTTTGAAAATGGCGTTAGCGGTATTATCGAATCCGGCCAGTACAAACCACCAGCTGGCAATCACCTGATGTTAATCGGTGAGAAAGGAGATATTCAGGCTGGTTCAGATGCCCGATATCGCAATGAAAATACAGGTGGTTCGTGGCAACCAATTCCATCTTTTGATCAACCACACATTTTCGAAGACTTTTTACAATGGATTGAAGGTGGTCCAGAACACCGATGTGCCGGGCGAAAAGGCCGGGATACGCTGGAAGTCCTACTGGCCATCTATGAATCCAGCCGCAGCCGAGGGCGAGTCGAATTGCCTCTGAAACAACGAGGAAATGCGTTAGAAGAAATGATAGCCGACGGTACATTGCTTTAAAGGACAAGCCACAGCCTGTTCAACGAAGCAAAACCCTGCGAGGGGAAATATGAATCTGAAAGGCGTTTCAACCGACCAACTTCTGAATTTCCTGTTCCCAAGTTCCTTCAACCTTCACACCATACTCACGGACCCCTCCTGTAGCATCTGGACCAGTTATAACAGGTAAATTATGCATCTGTTGAGATTGTTCTGGAATATAGTCTTGGCGCAGAAAATGATAGGCACACCCTCCACGCATTTTATCAGTTTTATTTTCTTTTGTGCAATGCGGAATACCGTAATTAAAGAAAACAATCCCGCCAGCATCAACCTCCACAGGTATAGCTTTTGATTCGTCTGGATCACAGGTGATATGATGATTACTGTAAGGATCACGTTGATGCGAGTATTCAAGTCTATGGCCGTTGGGAATGACTTGCAAAGTCCCGTTTTCCAATGACGCGTCGTGAAGCGCTATCCACATCCCTGTTCCCTTGGTAGGATCACTAATGCGAAAATAACCATTGTCCGTGTGCCAACTGGTTCCAATACCAGTTCCAGGCGGCTTCAGNAAAATCTGATCCAGATGACGGATATATGGATCTCCCAGCAACTGACTAACAACCGTTTTGACNTTTGAACAATAAGGCAGTGCTCGGTAAAGGTCGCTGATGTTATTGAGNGGTATAANCTGGTAATTATGCATGNTGGTAGAACNTGTCTCACCATCACCATCCGTGGCTACGTTTCTCCCCAAATCCTGACGGTAAAATCTTTCCAGTTCGATTACGAGTGCTTGAACTTCATATTGATCGAAAAAATTGGATAAAATCAGATAACCTTCGTCCTTAAATTGATTGATTTGTTGTTCTTTTAGTTCCATAGCATCTCCTTTGAAAAAATTACATATGTATAGATCTTCAGCTGACTCTCAGTCCGTCTCGCAACACCGGGAATTGATCTCCAACTGGCTTTCCTGTTTTTTTCAGAATAACACCAGGAACATGGTACTGAGGAACATAACCGCGACGCATGCTATTACGACTAGTATTAGGACCACTCATATGAAGGGTCAATGAGCTNAAGATAGCGACTTGTCCAGCTTTCATTTCAACTGGAACAGCACCACTATAATCTGAACACTTTGCACGCAACCCACCGTAAACTTGCTGATTTGGTTCTTCGTTTTCGTGTTCCAAAACTCCCCATTTGTGTGATCTCGGCAGCACCCAGATACCTCCGTTTTCCAAATTTGAATCGCTGATAGCTGTCCAGCAGGTAATGTAGGCGAGTGGAACGGTCTCAGTATAACCGGAGTCTTGGTGCCAACTGAAAGTTTTCCCCAATTGGGGTGGTTTTGTGGCAGCTTGATTCCAATAGAGGTCAGCATTTGGTCCAATAAAAGCGCGGCACGCTTCCAAATAAATCTCAGACCTAACGAATTCGNCTGCTATTTGGCTCCGATTGTGAACCTGTCCATAGGATCTACGTCCCTCAGCAGCAAGAACAGCTTTAGAGTCACCGGTGGCTTTGGCTTCTTCAACACCTTCCCGATATAGACGATCCATTTCGTCCGCCATGAATTGGAGTTGATCTGGTTCGATGACAACGTCAGTGACGAAATATCCAAGCTCCTGAAATTGCGCTTTATCTTTTTCATTAATCATTTTTGAAAATCCCTTCCCTAATCGAACGATAGCATATGATAGCCCACTAGGTATGTCAAGAACTAGTGATTGTTATGGATTGTTCACTATCGTCATGAATCAGTCGTTGTAAGCTACCATCATTATCCAAACTCTGTCGACCAGCCTCAAGAATAGCTGTCATTGTTAATGTCTGCTGAATTGTGGCCAAACGATCTTGGAAATCAGATGGTTTGGCACCACCCTCTCGAATTTGACAAACGGCATCAACGAAAGCTGAGATACTCCTGTAACCATATCCTGCCTGACCAGCGAAGTAACCTTGCGTATTTGGTGTGTATTTCATAAACAACGGATTCGCTGAAGTGTAACCATTTGCATCGGTGGCAACACTATAGCCGCGGTGTGCTTGATCTACAATAATTTCTCCTTCGTGTCCCATGTAAAAGAAACGTTGTTGGGAATGGACATCGCTGGTTGGAGCAATCCATGAGGCAGTGTAAACAGCTGTGCCCAAGTTCTGACTCTCGTTGTTCTTCCACTGTGTTGTCAAGGTTATTGTATCCTCGGTATCAACTTCAAAAGGTGAGTGATTAGCAACACCGTTGGAAGCAGTAGCAGTGACACTCACAGGAGACGCAAAATCACCAATTGACCAAGTATGAAAATCAACATGATGTGAATTCAGGTAATAACTGATGTCACTCGATTTCCCCGCCCAGTGACGAAAGGTTTCCAGTTGTTTTTTTGGTTGACTCATGTAGGCGTTAAAAAAACTGAAATCGCCTAGATTCCGGATTCGATCTCGGGCATCAACATAAATTGGATCCCAGCGTTTATGAACCTCCACAGCCACCAGTACTTCTTGGCGATTGGCTGCATCGATCAGTGCTTTGTGCTCCTTTAGAACCTTAACTGGTGGTTTAGTCAAAAGCACGTGTAATCCCCGTTCTATAGCATCATAGGCAATTTGAAAATGTGTATCGTCAGGAGTGAAGATAGTTACCAAGTCACCGGGTGACATCGTATCTAATCCACGCAGATAGGCTTGCGGATCAGATAAAATGTCGTCGTTTGGAAAAGCATCGAAACTGACATCCATCTCTTTATAGGCACGGTTAATCTGATCTTTCAAGTGCTGTCGAATGGCAGAATATTTGGTGCCATTAGTGCCGGCCATAGCAATACGGCCAATTTTTCCTTGCCGACGCAAATCGAAAAGCGTTAGAGCAATAACCCCCGCCTTCTTGTCTGAAGAACTAGCTGTAGTATGAACATAACCGGTGGTATACTCCCCTGTACCGATCATCAGTGCTGAGGTAATAATTGCTCCTCCTAAATGCAGTATATCTAAATTTTATCAAGTTAACATAACCAGTGCAACGAGAATCGAATTTCAGAAAAAATGCCGTTAGCCCAAGAACGTGTGTATCTGAATAAATTTGACCGATAGTAGATCCACGTCCAAAAATAGTGTAAAATGGAGGCAGTTATTTTGACAAGGTCACGTTTAGAAAAATCAAAAACCGATATTTTACTTGTCACCAATTGAGGAATACCTATGCGACCTGTTACTTTTCTCGGAGATTGCGAAGTTACTTTTCAAAGCCAAAATTTAGGAAGTCTTAGGGATTGCAACGATCTATTACAAAACAATTCAGATTTACATTCGCAGATGAAAGAAGATGGCTATTTGCTAATCCGTGGTTTGATAAATCGGGAAGCTGTGATNAAAGCGCGAAAAACTATCTTGAGGCACGCTGATGAAAATGGAGAATTACCGTTCAAGGCTGACACNGAGCTGATGGACGCAGTTTACAATCCGGATGGNCGNCCNGCTCGTACGATGGGCGAAAAAGCAGTCACGCATCATCCAGATGTCTTNGAAGTTTTGGAGGGAACAGAGCTTTTTAATTTTTTTCGAGGGTTTTTTGATCAACCCTCTCGGACTTTCGATTATAAATGGTTGCGCATGATGCCACCAGGCAGAGCGGCTGGTCCCCACTTTGATGTAGTTTACATGGGTAGAGGCTCCCAACGTTTACACACTTGCTGGATACCGTTCGGAGATGTTCCTGTGGAAAAAGGNACGCTGGCTATACTTGTAGGTTCGCATAATCTACCCAGTTTTAACAAGATTCGAAAAACTTATGGACAGACTGATGTAGATCAAGACCGTACTCCTGGTCATTTTGGTATTGATCCGCTAGCAATTAGTGAGCAGTTCGGTGGAGTATGGAAAACCACAGACTTTGAGGCCGGTGATGTAATTATTTTCACCATGCATACACTCCATACCTCTACACGAAATATGTCGGATCAATGGCGAATCAGCTGTGATGTCCGGTTTCAACCCGAGACCGATTCGGTCGATAACCGATGGGTAGGAGAAAATCCAGTAGCCCACTCGATTCAAGACCAGTCAAAAAAGCCAATCACCTTTGATGAAGCACGGGAAATTTGGGGGGTTTAAGCCTTTATTGGGAACCAGATAGCATAAGTAGTGTTGAACTGGCCGAGTCCGACACGCATTGGTAGGGTCATGGTGTTCTCCAAAATAAAATTTCATTATTGATTAGGTCGGCGAAAACCACTAGGCAATCCCTGTTGATCGTGGTTATGAATTCTTTCC
>NZUQ01000047.1:1150-10402 GCA_002697225.1 Candidatus Poribacteria bacterium | reverse complement strand
CATGATGCCACCAATGGATAGCAAATTTGCCACAATCGTAATAATCCCATAGGTATATAGCTCATTCAGCGCTGACACATCCCCCATCACTCGTGTCATCAGCCGACCAACTGGGTTTTGATCGAAGAAGCTCATATCGACCCGCTGCAGGTGGGTAAAAATCTGCATTCTAAAATCATGCATAATCCGCTGCCCCAACATCTCAAGTCGATAAGTTTCTAAATAGCTAAATAAAAACTCGACAGCTAGGAGAAAAAGCAGATAGAATGCGATTATCCGAAATCCATCGAGCTGCTTAGGCACGATGTAATCATCAATAGCAATTTTAGTCAAATATGGACTGGCGAGGCGTGTTGCGGTACTGATAAGTGTCAACAAGACAATCAATGTAACTTCAAAAGCATACGGTCTTAGGTATGCAATTAGCCGTCGCATCAGGACGCTATCATAAATCTTGCCTAGATCTTCTTCTTCCTCGCTATATTCGTGTAGGCTACTACCACCAAACATGAACTGGACAACCTTTCAAAGTAACTCGATTTCTTCCTTTAACAATTGTTTTTGGTGAATGTTCGCGTAAATGCCGTTTTGAGAAACAAGATCCTGATGAGTTCCTGTCTCAACAATTCTGCCGTCATGGAGGACAACAATCTGATCTGCTGCTTTAACAGTTGAGATTCGATGCGAAATCAAGATTGTCGTACAATCGGATCCTACCTGTTTCAAGCGGCCTAAGATAGTATCTTCAGTATGCGTATCAACATTAGCAAAAGCATCATCCAGAATCAGAATTTTGGGAGGCGTCATAACTGCTCGCGCAATAGCCGTTCGTTGTTTCTGCCCACCCGACAAAGTCTTACCACGTTCTCCAACATGTGTATCAAATCGATTTGGGAACTCATCAATTTGCGACAACAAATCCGCATTGTGAGCTGCCACCTCAATTTCGGTTTCCGTTGCAGAGTCAGCACCGTAGGCGATATTGTTTTTTAGCAGATCCGAGAACAAAAACGACTCCTGTTGCACCATACCGATACTGGTTCGAAGTGTCTCGAGTGGGATATCCCGAATATCAGTGCCATCAATAAAAACTGAACCACGTTCAGGTTGATAGATCCGGGGAATCAAACCGACCAGAGTCGTTTTGCCAGCCCCCGTTGCTCCAACAATAGCGACAGTTGATCCCGAATCAATTTTGAAATTAATATCTTTTAGTACCGGTGATGAATCAGAATAAGCAAAAGTGAGATGACGAAACTCGATTTCACCATTAAGTTCTGTTATCTTCTCGTCAACCCCTTCTTCATCACAGATCTCTGGTTTTTGGTTCAGGATCAGGTTAATNCGGTCAATTGAAGCCGTTCCCTGTGCAAATCGGTTAACAATAAAACCCAGCATAATCACTGGCCGAATGAGCATAGCCAAATAGGCGTTGAAAGCCACGAAGTCACCCAACATAATCTTCCCTTGAATAACATGTAACCCGCCGAGCCATAGTAGCACGATTGCCCCAATCCCTGGAAGAAGACGAAAGATAGGAAAGAAAATAGCTTCCAGCCCGATAAAGACACGGTTCAGGTTGACAAAATTTAGATTCTGCCGATCAAATTCCTCGATCTCGCTCTGTTCCAACGTATAAGCTCTGACCACACGCACGCCAGAGAGATTTTCCTGAACTTTGGTATTCATTTTTGAAAATCCTTCCTGGATCCGTTCAAAATTATTGTGCAGACTCTTACTGATAAACTGAACCAGTACGGCCAAAATAGGATAGGGAATCAATGCTAACATGGTGAGTGTAACATCAATCCTCAGCATAATAACCAAAGCAAAGCCAAAGAACACAGTGGCATCTGCAATATAAATGATCGCAAACCCCAGCAATCTATGGACAGCATCTAAATCGTTGGTCGCACGCGACATCAGATCACCNGTATNCACTTGCTCAAAGTACGATTTCTGCATCTTCTGCAAATGCTTGAAAAAGTCTCCCCGAAGTTCGTACTCGATACGGCGAGCAACACTACCAATTAGACTNCGTTGACCAAAACGAAACAACCCTCCNACCAAAGCAACACCAAGGATTAACAGTGCATAACGCAAGATTTTTTCACGTGTTATTTGGTCTCGCCCCTGATTGAGATCATCAACCACATACTTCAGAATCATAGGACCGATGAGCATCATGCTGTTCGATAGAAGAACGAGAGTAAAACTTATGACGATAGCGAATCGATGCCGAACAGCATATTTTTTCAAGGTTAATAAACTATGAATGTGGACTACCCTCCAAACGCGGGAAGAAATAATTTAATCAAACACCGTATAATAGTAAATTATAATATTTAAACCGAATTTCAAACATATAAAAATAATCTAGTTTCTTAGACCTAAAACCAAAAATCTGCTAGAATTTAGATCTGTAATCTCAGAAAACGCATTGCTCAGGATTAACTCTCAAACAACATCAAAGTAAAGAAAGAAATGCGAAGTATACTATGGAAATGATAAAAAATCGATTTATTTTAACTTTTACTGCTGTTTTGTTGACCATGTCATTAACAATTAAAGTCTTTACTCAAGATATGGCGGAACCACCTAAAAATCAATTTGTGGAAATATCAATTTCCGGAGCTTTGCCAGAAGTAAAACCCGCCTTTGCGTTTGGNACAGTCCAAACAATGACTCTCAATAACATTCTNAAAAATATCGATAAAATCGAAGAAAACAAGCAGATCATTGGTGTAATAGTACGGATTGGNGGNATCAATACNGGATGGGGAAAACTACANGAAATCCGNAATAGGTTGATTAATCTACGTCAAAACGGNAAAACGGTGATTAGCTACCTTGAAAGCGCAAATAATGCTGANTATTTGCTGGCTACAGCTACCGAGCAGATCATTCTGGCACCAGCCGGAACANTCGGTCTCACCGGGTTGCGTGCCGAAGTAATGTTCTACAAGGGAATACTAGACAAATTCGAAATCAAAGCAGATATGCTTGCNATCGGTGACTATAAATCGGCCATCGAACCATATACGCGTGAAAATATGTCAGAGGCACAACGGCAGACAATGACGTCGATCCTTGACAACCTACACCAACAACAAATTGACATGATTGCTTCCGGACGAGAACATATCAATGCCGAACGTGCTATTGAACTAATTGACCAAGGCCCNTTTACTGCGAGCGAAGCGTACGAGGTTGGTCTGATAGATTCGTTGAGCTACTATGACCAATTAATCACTTCCTTAGAATCCAGCCACGATAGTGAAATCGAGTTTATTATAAACTATGGGAAAAAAGCTGTAACTCAGCCAGATTTGGGCACTTTTACCGGATTAATGAAATTTATTTCCATGTTTACCAAACCTACGACACAATCCAAGAAGAACACCACTCCCAAAATTGCTCTGATCTACGCTATAGGACCAATCATGCCCAATCACCCTCAAATTCCGTTTGGGATAGGTGAAGGAATCACTCCTCACAAAATTATTGAAGCATTACACACTGCACGTGAAGACAAATCGGTGCGAGCAATAGTAATCAGAGTCGATAGCCCGGGCGGTTCGGCGCTTGCATCTGACCTGATATGGCGTGAAGTCAAACAAACACGAGAACGGAAACCGATAATTGTTTCTATGTCTGATGTGGCGGCTTCTGGCGGCTACTACATTTCAGCGGCAGCAACTGAGATCGTAGCCCAACCAGGAACAATTACTGGATCAATCGGTGTGCTGGGTGGAAAACTGAATCTGAGAGGGATTTACAACAAAGTTGGTTTAACCAAAGACATCATCACACGAGGGAAAAACGCTGATATCTACTCTGATTACAGCAATTTTTCCCAATCCGAACGCGAGAAAATGGAAAAGATGCTACACACAGTTTATGATGATTTTGTTAATAAAGTAGCAGAAGGCAGAAAGAAAACATATGACGAAATCCATCAAATAGCACAAGGCCGCGTCTGGACCGGTCAACAAGCTAAGGAACTCGGGTTGATCGATTGGTTAGGAGGGTTAGATACGGCATTGGCAATCGCAAAAAAACAGGTTTCAATCTCACATGATGAGCCAATCGAAATAATCACCTTACCCAAGCCGAAACCCTTGTTGGAAATATTAATGGAAGACTTTGAAGCCAACCTGCAGATACCGCTTAATCGTCACATTTCAGTACCATACTCACTAGCCAAATCAATACCGAACTTCCGTCTAATTCAATTGTTAGCTCATGAACCAATAGCAACAATTATTCCATTCGGCATCGAAATTCGATAACAGCCTTACTCTAAAATGACAATAGTTGACTGCAGGGAATCAATCAAATAAAACTTACCTGTTTTGGGATAGTAACTGAGGACTTCGGCTGAAGTAGCAACCGAAATATTCCCTATAATAGCTTGGGTCGGCATTTCAATGGCACTGAGCATACCGTCACGATCAACAACATAAACTACTTCACGCCCATCATGCGGGAAACGTACCGCAGCAACCCCGACAGGTGATTTGGTAATTGACAATCGATTCACTTCCACCTGCTGTCGAATGCCAATGATCGACAAATCACCAGAGAATTGGCTGGTAACGTACACATAGCTACCTGAATCAGCTACCGCGATCGCGTCCGGTCGACTAAACACACTAATTTTCTTAATCTCTTTTTCAGTTACTAGACTAACTACAGAAACAGTTGCCTCTCCATAATTACAGACATAAAGATACTGACCGTTAGGTGATACAACCATTGCGCCAGGTTGTTTCCCAACCCGAATACGGTTTGTCCGTGCTGGAATTGATATATCCACAACAGCTACTCGATCTTCCCGCAACAGTGAAACATACAGTTTCGACATCCCCATGATGCATTCCGACGGATAATCTCCGATCCGAAACTCACGAACATCAAGATTAACACCCGCATCAACTAACTTGATCCGATCTATGGCCGAAGCAGCAACATAGACTTCAGATCGTTTGGGGCTAGCAGCAATACCAACCGGCACACATGCCTGGTCCCACTTGAGGGGAATGTTGGTAACAGTCCGTTCAGTGTCAAGATTAACCACTGTTATAGTATCATCAGCCTGATTAGTAACATAGGCACGCCGGTTGCTGTATGCTATCCGTTTGGGACTTGTCAATCGCACGGCATCTCTAATCTTTCCTGTTTTTTTTGCCACTGGACTTAAAAACAACTCGATCTTACCCCACCCTGAACCAGTTTTTATCATACCTCTCCTACTGAAAAAACCNGGTGAAGAAACATTAATTTCGTAACTACCTTCCTGTAGATACGAANAATCGAAACTGCCATCTGATTTCGATTGTTTGACTTCTGACTGGAACTCAATAATGGCCTGATTGATAGGCTGTAATGTTTTAACGTCCCGAATGACTCCATTGATCCAACCAGTTTTGGCCATTCGTACAAAAAGCGTCTCACCACCACCATTGCTGCTGATGTGGATNGNTGTCCTNTATTGTCGAGCATCAAGTCGCGATCGATCGACAGACAGAGTCATTTTAACAGTTTCACCCTCTTTTAAGAACCCCTTCATCGGTATAAGGGATACCCACTCTACTCCTAACTCCGCACTCCAATAGAGCAACCCTTCACCGCTATTTTGTAACACAAAGTTTTTGGGTTTTAAAGAAGTGCCAAAATCAATTTCATCCGCCAAAAGACTCAAAACCGGTTGAGGCACCTGCATAGTCACAGACACAGTTTGACGACCCACTCCCGATTCAACCTGAACACGAGTAGTGTGTGAGCCAGGAGGCAAATCTCCACGATCCACCACCAACTGAACTATGTCAATCTCTTTACCAGTCTCACCCGATCGAGGTTTTATAGTCAGCCAATTGGCATCATTTATAACTTGCCATTTCAATATACCAGCACCGAAATTCTGAACCCGAAACGCCTTTTCAGATTCTTTGGAGTTGAACACAACACTGGGCGTTGAAACAAAGAGTTGGGGACGTGCGACAACCTCCAAACTAACCGTAATATCTACCTGGCCAAAATCCTTGGCATCAACTCTCAACCTTGCCGAATGATCACCTTCCGGCAGATGGGTTCGATCAACGGTTACAGTAATACGGTCAGTTTCACCTTCACTACTACCAGCTTTCGGCTCAAAAACCAGCCAGTCTTCACCACCATAAATTTCCCATTCCACAACACCAGAACCACTATTACTAATAGTGAAACTGCTGACGTCGAGGTTCAACCCCATATCAATCGATTCATCCGAAACACTCAAAACTGGATTTACTGTCNTAATNGTAANGTAAACCCTTTTTTCATCGTCATTNGCNCTGAAAACGAGGTTTTCGCTAATCCTTCCACTAAGAGGGTATTTCCTGAGTTTATCCAAGACAATTTTTATAATTAGAGTATCTGATTGTCCTGCAAATAAAACACCGTTTTGCGGACTAACGGTAAACCAATCCGCATGACTTAATTTATTGACCTGCCATTCAAGCGAGCCCGTCCCACTATTTCGGATTTGNAATGTCTTGAACTCGCGCGTCAGTCCAAAATCTAGAGTATTCGTACTTAGCGACAATTTGGGATACGNAGNGACAATCATTCGAACGGTCATAACAAAGGATTGGCCCCAGTCAGACACAACGGAGATCAATCCTTCCAATCGAGCGGGGCTTTTTGGTCGTACGGACACAAGATTGATTGTCTGTTCTCCCTTAGCTTGCAGTTCCCCGCTGTCTTGCTCAAAGGTCAACCAATCTACATCAGATGATATTGTCCAATTCAATTTACCANTACCATCATTTTTAATTGTCAATTGCTGNTGAAGCGAAGTTTCACCAAAATCTATAAGGTCAACTNCCACATTCAAGATCCCAANNACAAANACNGCTTGTACCGTGGGTGATTTTTCGCCTTCGACCTCTTTCTGATCTTCTGTTAACCTCACTCCGGAGATTCGGTAGAAATAGGTTTGATCCACTTCCAACTCCGNATCGNCGATGCGTAGTTCTTTCGCAGTAACAATACGTTGAAAACCNTTTTCCGATTGCAATGAACGGTAAACATGATAGTAATCGGCATTCTGACTGGCTACCCAAGTTAGGACAACAGCATCCTGAGTAACTTCTGTTTGCACATTGGTTGGAATTCCAGGAACAATTTGGGGAACTGGATCCGGATCGTCTTCCTGACATCCAAACATCAAAGCTAACACCAAGCACAATACAACTACAGCAGGAAAATTAATGCATTTTAGGAAAGATCGGATTACTTTTTTCAATCTTACACCTCAACTCAAGATCATCTTAGCATGAAGACCAATGCGTCCAAATAACCTACTGNTTTTATCAACTTCCCTTTACTCTAAATCCAACCATGTCGTGCAATAATAGGTGTACCGGACGTCTGATTAGACCAACCCGCACCACTTTCAAGCATAATTTCTTGACCGATGATCGAGGATTGTTCCGCAGCAAAAAGAATCTCCATGATGTGACGCCCCCACTCACCATGAGTTGGCACCTCAATATCCTCTTCAATAGCTTCGGCAAACGCTTTCCATTCATTATGAAATTCAGCAGGAGGATCTTCAAAGGGTACATCCTCCCATTTCTCACCTTTCCCAACCTTAACGAATTTNTCNCCNTGCTGNCTGAACCTAAGNGATCCATTAGCACAAATNACCTGGCACTCATAATTGGGGCCACCATCGGCATATCCAANGGCTACCGCTACNCCAGCTAAGCCGCTCTTATACCGAATGAAGGCAGTGGCAGAATCATCTCCCGCCTGATAGTGTGCTCGCGCACCAATGGAGGCTGAAACTGATACCGCTTGNGAAGCCATAATCCACGTGAGACGATCCACCACATGAACACCATTAGTCAACCACATACCACCACCATGGTAGCGACTACGATATTGCGGACGGCGCCCTTTATAACTCCAGTTCTTTGACATATAACATACTGCTGTAATTATAGGTCCTAACTCGCCCGAATCGAGGATTTCCTTTGCCTTCAAGCTGGTACCATAAAAGTGCTGAGTATATCCGATCATCAATTTGACATCGTTAGCAGCTGCTGCAACAATCATATCATCGCACTGCTCCAAACTTATAGCCATCGGCTTCTCCACCAACACATGCTTACCAGCATTGCAAGAATCAACTGTTAGTTTATGGTGAAGTTGATGCCCCAATGTAATAGCTACTGCATCAACTTCNTCGTCCTGAAGAAGCTCAACATGAGAAACGTAGCCTTTAGGCACACCATATCTTTCCATGAATTGTTGTCGTTTATCTTCAAACAGATCAGCAACTGCAATTACCTCTACATTATCCAAGGTTGCAATCGCATCACCATGAGCACGGGCAATNCCACCTAAACCGATGATACCAACTCGAAGTTTATTCATTCACAAAATTCCTTCTAACATTTAATCACCATTCAAAAAAANCAAGCGGACAGAGTANCTAATAGTATAATTAGAATTTACCCGGATACNNATATTTTTTTATATAGTNGGCCAAAACCTGTTTGTATACTCGGAAAAGATACTACATCAACGACTAATAAAAGNANGCAGGATNTAATAACAAGCANCGGATATGAAAAACCTNACTNTCANACTCTTGGGTGATANGGAAGNCAACACCTACTATATGATCTAGTCTATTGTGGAGTTTCACACAGGCGATCGGNAATCAGAAAATCCTGAGCGACTACGCNGGTTTNCTTGATTACCAGCAAATATAATAGGGGCTCACAACAACTTCTATTTCAACAGGAAGGTAAGAAAAACAAAGCAAACGAATCTTATACCNGGCTTATAGCCGAACACAACCAAAAATGGAGTCCTACAAAACAGGACTCCATTCTAAAACCAGAAAAATATCTTCTGAATAAATCAAAATCAATACCTGAGGATTAATAATTTGTCTTAATATTNCCCCAGACNGCAACCAATTTGTCGCTAGCTTCTACTGACAACGGCTTCATTAAAGCACCAATCTCCTTCTTCGTNAAAGGCACNTCCAAATAGGCAACNTCATCAATAACCCCTTCGAAGTAATCTACGGCNGCNTCATTAGAGAANCCAACCCAAACACGTTTTTGCCAATCAAANTCNGAATGGTCNTAGNCATGCGTNCCAACCTCTTTCTCCATCAACGTAAGCNGTNTGGCCCTTNNNCGTCNTNCACAACTAAAGCAATATGATGCCATTTNCCATCTGCNACNTTTT
>NZUQ01000046.1 GCA_002697225.1 Candidatus Poribacteria bacterium | reverse complement strand
GATTTTGTCACGCAAGATCTTGGCTGACACAACCAATTCACCGAAATATTGGAGCAAACCGGCCTGTTTGTAGTAAAACTCATCGTCGGCAACAAAAAGACCTCCTTTACTTCCAATAGTCAAAGTTTCCGACATCTGCGTACTAAAAACCTACAACATCTTCAATAACCTTGAGATTATACTGATCGACAATTTGGAGAACGGCATCCATATCTGCAGGCATCCTATGAATATGAACTGGCAGAACCGCTTTCGTCCTTTCTGAAATTTTGTTTTCGATCTGTGATGGATCATCAACAAAGATAGGAATAGCGTTGTGATGAAGAATGGCAGCTGCTGAGGCCCAGAAAGTTAAAGAAGGCAGGACCAATACCTAGAGTACTACACACATATGTAATGCAGCTATGCTACTGTTATTTGGAACGCAGTACTTACGTCACATAAACGCAGCCCATTCTTGCGATAATTGCTCCGACTGGATCCTACTACATTGGTCACCGATAGAACCCCTGCAAGTACCTCCATCATGGCTTCTCGATCAGCATCAGTAATCTGAGGCCAAGGTTTTATCATCCCAGCTGGAATGATCGGTTCACCATTATGAATCGCAAGTTGTTCTGACATAGAATCAGATCCTGTTCATTAAACTAAAATTAACGTCGCTGATTTTGGTTCGTCAATTGGCATGTAGTGACTTATTCAATTCGATGATTTTTCTGTTAGGCTTGCAAAGGATTTGACCAGTTCTAGAATCCCTGATGAACAAGCGATATTCTCTACCTGACAGTTTCATGGCCTTAAAAACATTCTGACCTTCTTCAACACGCTCGCCCTCTAAATTGATGGCGTGGTTCTCTTCATCAACTAAAGAAACTTTCATGCCAGCAGTAATGTAGAGACCGGCTTCAACTGTGCATCCCTTGCCCAAAGAAATACCAATACCTGAATTAGCACCGAGGAGACAATTCTCTGCCACGGAAATGACATGTTCATTTCCACCCGAAAGCGTTCCCATAATTGAGGCTCCTCCGCCAATATCAGTATCATCACCGATAAACACCCCAGCGGAGACACGTCCTTCGATCATTGCATTTCCACTTGACCCCGCATTAAAATTGACATAACCGGCGGGCATAACAGTTGTTCCATGACCAAGATGGGCACCAAGCCTTACTTGGCTGCCTGAAACAATTCTAACACCCTCCGGAAGATGATAATTAACCAAATAAGGAAACTTATCAACATGAGTGATCTGAAGAGATTCACCTCTGCAAAGCGAATCCCAACGGATCTGAGGAACATCTTCTGGCAAAAGAGGACCTTGATTCGACCAAGCAACGTTGGTAAGTTTACCAAAGGCACCATCCATTGATACATCATGCGGTTTGGCAANACGGTAAGATAGACAGTGCAACTTAAAATAGGCCTCCTCAGCTGACTCCACACTCTGCTTNGGATCATATAAAGCCATCAANACAATGTCAGTCTCCTGGTAGGAATCCTTGGGAGGCNGNTAACCAGCAAANTGCTCTAATANCCTAANGAAGGAANNTTCCNCTTCTTCAGCCTGAACAANATGNCTAATTATNTTCTTCAATAATTCACTATTGACTGAAACAAAACCATTTTGAGAGGGNAAATCTGGATATAGCTCCAGAAAAGCGTTGCTAATTCTNGTTCCTTTTTGAGGTTCAGCAAAAGTGACNTCCAAGGTTAATTGNCANCGCCTTCGCCTGAAACCAANCCCNAATGCCCAAAGGGTANCTAGTTGCTTCTCCAAAATAAATTTCTCCTTAATAATTCTTTATTNATTCATGCAAAATNTTGTAATAATCCACAACATCCCGNAGGCTNATATATTCATTTGCTTTATGTGCCTGTTGGGTCAANCCCGGACCAAAATTGAAAGCAGGGATATCAATGCCGTTCAACTGTGCTACATCCGTCCAAGCCTGCTTGGCTTCCACCTGTCTTCCCAAGAAACAAACAAACTTATTTAACAACTCTGTTTCAATAATTTGTGCAGACGGAACATGATCAAGAACTGTAAATTCGAGTTTTTCGAAACCTGTCGATGCCAGTAAATTACTGAATTCAATTTCCGCCTCCTGCATGCTAGGTCCAGGCGCATACCGATAGTTGATGTTACAGGCCCATTGTCCTGGAATAGAAGTTCGGCCATTTTCGCTTTTGCTTTCCGTGACGTTAATTACATCAAAAAAATCAACGCCGAACACGGTTTTCTTTAGCGGCTGAATCTCAGCAATAGACCGGATAAACGGGAGAGCCTTGTAAAGAGCATTCTCGCCATCCCAAGGTCTTGCTGAATGGCATGCCACCCCTCGAATAATAACTTCAGCGTGTAGACTGCCAACACAACCAACCTGAATACAACCATTAGTTGGTTCACCAACAATAGCCAAGTCAAGAGTCNTGAGGAATTCTTCCTCTCCCAAAATAAGGTGATATAACCCNTTTTCTTCAAGGGGNGTCCCNTCCTCAGCACAATAGAGAACAAACGAAAAATTNAGATGTCGATCCGACCATTTTGAACATGATTCCATTAACATCATAAATGGTGCTAATGCACCTTTCATGTCAGAAGCCCCTGCACCAAAGAGAAGATCCTCCCTTTGATATGCTTCAAAGTGCTTAGGGACAACATCAGTATGACCAACTAATCCGATATGCGGTAGATTATCAATCATCGGCAACGAAAAAATCCTAGAGTTACCGANAGTTTTAACCAACACCCCTTCAACATGACAGAACATCCAATCTTCAATAAAATCAGTAATTTTCTCTTCTTGAAACGTGGGCGACGGAATATTTAACAAATTAATCAAGAGATCAATCATGATCAGATTTCTAACTCCGCGATGACATCACATAATTTCTGACACTCAAGCCAAGGTATACAATAGACAATCCGAATGTACCCTTGACCGTCCTTACCAAAAACTGTACCGGGAGTAGTACAAATATTTTTATTCAGAAACAAATCAAACAATCCGTCAGAACTTTGAATCTGCGGATGCGATATCCAAAAGTAAAACCCGTGTTTCCCTCCATGAATCTCGAAACCTTTGAATTCAAGCGCTTGCCCAATTATTTGTCTTTTAGCCGCATACTGTTTCCTACTAATCTGAACATGGCTTTCATCGTTCCACGCCGTTATACCAGCAACCTGATTAAACATTGGTGTCCCAACTCCAATGGGAGAACGACAAAGCCTAAAAAAAGCCANAATCTCTGTATTCTTTGACATAACGGCCCCTACTCGAAATCCNGTCATATGACTGCGTTTTGAGAGNGATCTAAAGGCAATCCANCGGTCAGAATCNCCAAAATCAAGACTACATGCNGGTCTNTCTNTTTTCATAAAGTTCGTTATAACATTCGTCTGAACAAACAATAAAANCATGTTTNTCAGCCAGCGCCAACAAGTCTTGGAAGTACCCCCTGTCAACAGTCATCGANGTCGGATTATGTGGTGAATTAATCCAGTAGAGACGACACTTTTCCCATTCTTGGCTTGAGATGGTCGTCAGATCGGGGAAAAATCCAGTTTCTTTTGTCACCTTCAACTTTCTTACTGGAGCACTAAAGGTTCTAGCCGAGGCCTCATACACAGGATAGGAAACTGATGAAATCCAGATTTCTTTCCCATCAGACCAATCAAAGACTAGCGGAAAAAGGAAAATCGCTTCTTTGCTCCCATTACTGGAAAAGACATGTGTAATCGGTTCCAATTCGATTCCATAATTGCTTTTGGCCCAACTAGATACAGCTGACAAATACTGATGCGATCCAGTTGCTAATGGATACTGCGAAACCGGATGGCTATCCATGAACTGTTTTATAGACTGGATAGCCTGTGGAAAAGTTGGCTCCTGAGGATCNCCGATAGTCAGATCGATAACATCCTTTCCTTCAGCTTTAAGCTGTTCTGCTCTTTTCTTAATGNCGGCAAGCGGATACTCTTTTTGTTCTTTTAGATATGAGTTAATCATTTAATTATGAAAATCCAATGCTATATTAGTCGTCGCGACATATTTTATTGAGAGAGAGCATTATATCAGATTTATCATTGGTCTTCCACAAGTTACGACCTGACCAATCCTTAATTTAAACAGAACACTTAAAGCAACGATATCCCACCCAAGTGATGCAAATTATGATTTGTGTGTGGACATCAATCCCTATCGTGTGTTATGATGAGCGGAGAGAAATCCTATGGAGGTCCTTTGGTATTAGATGGGCGATCGAATTTTTGACAAATTAGCAGATCCAGAAACATTGTATGACAATCCGATCTTTGTCTTTGCTGCCGATCCGCTTGCATCAGCAGGCATCCAGGGGTTAGGTTATGTCCAGTATCCTGAACCACACTTCCGCACACACCCTGAATTTCTACAACTGCAACGGGATCTAGTTGCTGATGCAAGCATAGATGGTCTACTGATGACCCCAGCCGATGCGGAAATTCTGGCCTTGGAAGAACGGCTTTTTGATCATACAGAAGTAACACCAATTGTTCGCATGAATGCCGAAACTGGAATATGGAATCCCCGTTTTGGTAATTATCGATCAGCACTTTCCCAACCCTTTCAAACTGTGTTCCCTGAAGACATGAAATCATACTGTGAATCACTAATAAGACCAGCATTAGAATGTCAGATTCACATTGGCCTTTATTCAATTACACTCAACAACGATGTCTACGCTGATCAAAAAATGCTTGAAGCCTACATTCAATTTGCCCATATTGTTGGTGAAATCGAAGAGTTTGGTCATATTTTGGAGGTCTTTCTGCCCAATATTCGAATTCCTGGGATGGATGATGAAAAACGTGGAATGTACGTAGCTGATTCAATTGTTCGCACCATGAACTACCTGAGGAAAAACCAGCGCCCCCAATTTCTTAAAACAGCTTTTACAACTCCCCAAGTGTGGCAAGAATTGACGTCATTTGACCCAACACTTATAATCGGTGCTTTAGGCGGACCTCGTCAAAATTCACGCAAAACATTACAATTAGCTAATGATGTTAGCCGAAATGGTGGACGCGCTATTTTGTTTGGACGCGCCATTTTTCAGGATGATAACCCAATTGGCATCACTAATGCGCTACGGAGCGTACTAGATGGTGATGAACCTGATCAAGCATACACTCGATATCAGCAATTGAGCGGTAACTACCGATGATCAGCCGCAAAGAAAACGTGGACGTCAAGCAATCCAAAAATGTTGGACAACGGCTTACCCAAACACAGGATTCTCTTTGCCGCTAGTTTTATATGCCTGCCTTTAGTATATTTGTCGTATCAAGCCTTCGTATCATCCCAAATAGAATTTTTGCGTCCTTCCTTGCGTGGAAAATGGATAACACACCCTAACCCGCCTATTGACTTCCAACAATCATCTACCTGTCCAGATGCAATTTTTTATCGCGACTTTCAACTGGACAAGCCGCCCGAGAAAGAAGAAATCCGAGTTACAGCCATGCGCGGCTTCTGGATACAAGTTAATAAAAAAACCATATCATTTGATTCCCCTGGTTCATGGAAAAGTAGCATCCTCATCAACCTTGTACCATACCTAAAATCCGGTCAAAACACAATCCGAATCCAAGTTAGCGGACCAAAGAATCCTCCAGCCTTATTAGTTGAAGGAAATAAGTTATTAAGATCTGGGAAAAATTGGAAAGTTGCACTCAATCCAGATCTGAGTGATCTCTCCACAGCGTCAATCGCGCTTCAGGATGAGCACTATTTAAATAACAAACCAAATCCAATTCGTCAGTCTATCTTCTTCACTTTTTATCTAATCGGTTTTTTAGTTTATTCCGCACTAGGTGTGAGCGTCTTACTTATTCGCCCGAATAAGACCAAATTTGATCAAGATACCAATTTATGGAAGAAACATGGTTTCTGCTTCTTACTATTTTTAACAGTAGCTACTATCCAGTTACATAACGTCTATACTTATTCTCATACACGAAGCCATTTCGACTGGCAAGGACATGTAGACTATATCCAATACATTGCTAATCATTGGAAAATACCCATTGCTACTGACGGATGGGAGATGTTTCAACCACCTTTGTACTATCTAATTTCTGCCGTAATTTTGAAATTTTCGGGAGGATCACTAAAAGCAGTACAAATATTCACCACATTGGCTGGTTTAGGCAACCTATTATTCAGTTGGTTTTTGTTATGCCAAATTTTCCCGAGGCAGACACGAAAGCGCAACTTGGGTTTTTCTGTTATTGCCATGCTACCAATGGGCTTCTACATGAACTCGATGATCAGTAACGAGACTTTTTCTGGGAGCATGATCTCCGGCACTATTGTCCTATCTATATATCTACTTTTTAAAAAGAGATTAACAGGTCACAAGGCATCAATTCTGATTGGACTGGTATGTGGTCTAGGATTACTATCAAAATATACTGCACTTTTTGTCCTACTGAGCCTACTACTCCTTTTAGGATTGCAACTTATAACACGACAGGTTACCTGGAAGCGAATTGTAATCATTATCTGCATGGTGTCCTTGACCTGCGGTTGGCTATATGGGAGAAACATCGCTCGGTTTGGTGACCCTTTCATAGGCAATTGGGATGAGGCATCCGGTTTTCATTACGAACAACCGCCAGGTTACCGGAACATACAATTTTACACACAGTTTGGATCTGTTTTCTATCACTTGCCAATCAGATCACGTTGGGTTAGTTTCTGGGATGGTAAGTACGGATCAATGTGGACCGATACACACGGTACATTCCTCAATTTGTCTAATCCAACCACACAGTTATTTGGAAGTCTTAGCTTATGGTTAGCCTTATTACCCACACTAGCTATTGTATTTGGCTTTGGTCATGCAATCAAATTCTTAATCCAGCATGAGTGGAACCACCCTTACTTTGTTATGGTAACGACCTCTGTATTGACCGTCTTATCTTTAATTTCATTTACCATGGAGATTCCAACCTATTCTACAATTAAAGCTTTCTTTTTTCTATCTATGACCCCTATCATTGGGGTATTTGCTGCTGTAGGACTCGAACAATTATGCCTTAATCTAGGCAAGTTACGCTGGNTCGTTTACATTCATCTCAGNACATTTTATGGAATCNTTTCTTATCTCTTTTGGTACCGCGGAACTTGAACTGGGTAATAAATAATTTTCATGGAGAATTAAATACANATGAAACATCTAAACGGAAAAGTGGCCATTGTTACTGGTAGCAGTGGAGGAATCGGAAAAGCCATCGCTTTAAGACTAGGAGAAGAAGGTATAAAAATCGCTGTCNCTGCTCGAAGATTGAACCTATGTAACGCAGTGAAAGATCAGATTTTATCTCAAGGAGGTCAAGCAATTGCTGTTCAAACTGATATCTCCGATCAAACACAAGTCGAGAACTTGATTAATGAAACAATCCATCACTTTGGTCAACTTGACATCATGGTTAATAACGCGGGAATTGGGGGCGGCAATCAAATATCTGAAACACGTACAGAAACCTTTGATCAAGTAATTAATACTAATCTACGAGGAACTTTTTTCTGTTGTCGATCAGGTTTCCGACAAATGCGAAATCAAGGAGTTGGAGGAATAATTATCAATGTGTCAAGCGTATGCGGTGTTGACGCCTGGTCAGGAACAGGAAGTTACAGTGCTTCAAAATATGGCGTTATGGGAATAACTAAAGCACTGGCTGATGAAGGCCGAGACTATAAGATTAAAGCCTCAGCTATCTGTCCCGGTGGAGTAGCATCATCGTTAGTAGATCGATCCGTTGAAGAAATTGAAGCCAGTGGTGCAATCAGTCCATATGATGTTGCAGAAACTGTGATTTATTTAGCCTCCTTGAGCTCGAACACAGTAGTACATCAAGTTATTGTAGACCGCATAGGNGCTGAATGGTAAANAGTCTATAANTTGATTATTTATNAAAGAGACAAAAACAAATGGATCAACAATGGAACGCAACCTATCAAAACAATATCATTCCAGCACTCAAACGNTTGCGGAAGGTNCAGGGTGTTATACTCGGATTTCATTCCGTGATCGATGGTATCAAACGCGTGAAATCGGACGAAATCGAGACAATTTTGAATACCAATCTTGATCTGAAACAATCAGTGCAGGAGAAAATNNATGCTATGCCAACTGAAATCTTCTCTCCTGCAGATATGATGGCGGGATTATTAATTTCAATAAAATCAGGCAAAAGTTACCGTATGGTCATCCGAGACAAAGTTACTTTTCGATGGATTCTAGAAACTTTCGGTTATGATCAACTGAAACTTGGAGGCACTTCAGGTTGTATGGCCAATTCTCTGGCCCCGCTCGATCTCCAAAAAATTTTAGTTTACACCAACCCATTGACTCAACAGTTACTTGAGTTATTTGGAGAAAACGATAACCTATATATAGTGAGCCAAGTTGACGGAAATATTCAATTGAGACATCCACATAAAGCATGGCAACATAAAGGTATTGAAGCCATACATTGGGGATTTGAGTTCGCACAGGGGACGAAAATTCAGTTGAATGGGATAACGCTAACTGCACCCCGAACAAGCCGATTCTATCCTTGCTGGAACCCAGTTAATGAAAAGCTCCTATTNTCTCCATCATTNAAAAAAGGGGTTTNACATTTTATCGACCAATTCAGCCATTTTATCGTTTCNGGATATCAACTTCTNTCGCCAAATTATCCGGACGGTACAACCTGTATTGACTACATGTTGTCAACATTATCATATCTTAACGAATTGAAAGTTGCTCGCCCCACACTAAAGCTACACTTCGAATGTGATACCATTCCAGTCGATGCAATCCGACATGGTATTCGAAAGCATGTTTTGCCACAAATGGATAGTATGGGACTTAATGAAGTCGAACTAGATTATTTCATCAAAGATATGCACGGGCAAACACTTAACCAACTCGATCAAGAAAATTCGGTAGAATACTATTTCGGTGGGTTGGTAGAACTAGCAACTAAATCAGGACTTGAAAGAATCCATTTGCATAATTTTGATTACTATATTTGTCTCACTAAACGTTCTCAACGAACCTCACCCAAACGAACTAGGCAAGCCATGATCCTTTCCGCGGTTATCGCTGCACAACGGGCAGAAACAGGAAGCGTAGGAAACAAGACAACTTTCAACTCAGCTAAGGCTATTTCCATCTCGGAGGAGGGTTTGGCGCAGATGGAAGCACTCGCCAAGCATATCTCTGCTCCATCAAACTTCATGAAAACTGGAATTGCTGAATACAATGACTACAATGTCATTTTCCTGCCCACCAAGGTTGTTTCGGATCCAGTATCAACAGTGGGATTGGGCGATACTATTTCATCCATTGCGTTTCTATCCGAATAACTACTTGAGAAGAGGTGACCAAGATGATTACAGAATCATTGAATTACACAATACCAGTTTCCAGACCAATTTCCCGAGTCATCTGTCTGAGCACCATCACGACATCAGGCGGAAGTGTAATGCCATTTTCTTTAGCAATTTCACGACGTTCCCACTCCATTTCACCAGGAACATAAAGACGGTCAATACCTTCAACTTTCGGTGCGCCATGGATTTCATCAATGAGCCCATCAACTCGATCCAGGAACTCGTTTATATCCTGCATAACACCAACATTAAAAGCTAAGAATCCTGCACCATGATGTGTCGGTTCACTCGGACTGTCAGAAATCCAAGCTTTAACATTCCAAGTTAGATTTGCCCCACTCAGTACCCCAGCGAGAGATTCCATCAACAAAGCAAGACCATAACCTTTATGTCCTGACATTGGTGCTAAAGCGGCATCCTTCGGATATAGACTTCCATCCGTTGTTGGTCGGCCACTAGCATCAATAATCCAGTTGTCTGGAATTTCTTTACCAAGTTGATGAGCAGCATACACTTTGCCTCCAGCTACAGTACTCATCGCCATATCTAACAAAATTGGAGGGTGTTTACGAGCAGGCACAGCATACGAAAAAGGGTTTGTGCCGAGAACAGCTTTACGGGATCCAGGAGCAGCTACACTCGGAATATCATTGGCGGTACTGATACCAATCATGTTTTCATCTGCAGCCATTGCGGAATAAACACCGGCAGCACCAAAGTGGCAACTGTTATGCACCCCGACGTATGCCATTCCAGCTTGCCTGGCTTTTCCAATTGCCGTTTGCATGGCAAAAGTTGCGGCTACTTGCCCGAGGGTTGAGTTACCATCGACAATAGCCCACGAAGGGCCATCTCGAACGATTTCCGGATCGACATCACTTCGACAACCACCATGTTTAACACGAGAAGTATAACCNCTGAGAAGTTTTGAACCATGTGTAAAAGTCCCCCAACTGTCTGTTAATACCAATGCGTCGGCTACTATAAGCGCATGCTGTTCCGAAGTGCCTACATGCCTCAAGCATTCCATGATGAAAGCATGGTGGTCTTCAATTGACACATTTAGTGGCTGGGGTAATTCCTGAGACATGTCTGTTTCAACTCCTTTAAGATAGCGAAATTTATAACCCGTTGACGATATTTGGAAGTGATTCACCTTTAGACGAGATAACCACAATTTGCGCCGCAGTCTCTCTTAACGCTTTGGCAGACTGCGGACTAGCAGAGGCAATATGTGATGTGATCAATACATTATCCATATCTAACAGAGGACTATCATTGGGTACCGGTTCTGTGCTGAACACGTCAATGGCCGCACCAGCTAAATGACCGGTAATTAGCGCTTCCGTTAAAGCATCTGCACAAATTAAATCCCCACGCCCAGCATTGATTAACAAACTACCTTTCTTCATCTTTAACAACGTGCTGTTGTTGATGATATTCTTAGTAGTAGGTAACGACGGACAATGTAAAGTAATAATATCACTGTTACTTAATAAATAATCTAGATCAACAAGCTGACAACTAATGCTGGCAGCCTGTGTCGAATCCACAACTGGGTCATAGGCAATCAATCGACAACCAAAACCTTGTAACCGTTTGGCAACAGCTTGACCAATACGACCAAGCCCGATGATACCGACTGTGGAGTCGTAAAGTCCACGCATTTTGGACAGGTCCGTACCTAACCCCCATTTACCACTTTGTACATACTTGGCATTGGCCAGCAATTGCCGAGTCATTGACAAAATGAATGAAAGAGTATGATCAGCGACTTCATCAATACAGTAAGTTGGAATGTTACACACGGGAATGCCTTTTTTCTTAGCAGTTTCGCAATCAACATTGTCATAACCAATACCATACCGTACGATAACTTTACAATTCGACATTGATTTGATGACATCCGCGTCAATAGGAGCAAATTGGGTTATAACATAATCCGCACTAGCTGTTAGCGCGATGAGATCCTGTGGCGTTTTACACTGACCGCTTACAACTTCAAGGCCAGCTGCTTCCAAGATCTGCGTTTCAATGGATAAATCAGGAAATGTATAATCGGTAATTACGGCCTTTGACATTTTTCTCGTACATCAGTAGTCTTGGTTTATAGAAAAGGCTCAATCTACTTAATCAAATCAATAATAACAGAGATTCAGTAGAAAATGGAAATCAACTGAAACACCCAACCTTCATAATTTATCAAGTAGAAAAATATTAAGGTAATTATAGCAAATAGAAATGTTTCAGATCAATATTTTGATGCTACTAATTCCACAATCAAACACAACTAGTTAGTAATTAACNGTACNTTGAATAGNTCCNTGTTTTATGTTGTAATANAAAGATCATNAGGAAACAACCTGAAGTCANNATCAAANAGTAAGAATNAAANNCCATTTAAGAATAAAACAGCNAACATGATTGAAGGNTGTCACTAAACAAAGCATAANTTCGGAAAATTTTGGAGGAATTCGGAATCATAATGAAAACTCTGAGTCATAAAGATAGAGTATTCTGGCAGGANAACGGATACGTTGTGATCCCTAACGTTGTATCAGCAGAAAACTTGACCGCAGCAACCANTGCAATTGCAGAGTTCACNGGTAAAAATCTGGAGGATCGTCGGAGTTGGTATCAAGAACCAATGGTGGGTGGTGGTATGATCAACATGAATCATCATCAAGCACTATGGGACAATCGTCAATCCCAAATAGTATATCAAGCCTTCTCTGAAATTTGGGACAGTGAAAAACTTTGGGTGACTTTCGATCGAGCCAATA
>NZUQ01000045.1 GCA_002697225.1 Candidatus Poribacteria bacterium | reverse complement strand
AATAAGTACAAAACTTTTTTTGGGCAATTTAAATTTTCCTGAATTAAGGTTTAAGTTTAGTTCGTATGTTGATTTATACGTATGTTGATTTATAAGAGTACTAGTACCTTAGTATTATGTAACTTACACTGTACTATGTTAAGTTACATAATACCACTGTTAGGTTTTTTTGCAATAGTATAGTGTTCTGTTTTTTTACTATAATGCCCCACTTATGTATGTTTTTTTAAAATTTTGTTGGTTTATTAAAGCGATAAACGTTTTTCAGCTGGGTTAGCGTGAATGTCCTTTAGGTTTTCTGAATATTCACTCAAGCTAGTGCCAAACGTGAGACGAAATTACTCTGTTTCTGGCGTCAGACATTTTGACTTGCAATTGCTCTCGACGATAGACTGATTCTTCTAACTCACGATTTTTAGGTATCAATGTTCCTCCTACAAAATTTATTAGTGAGTGCTGTTCTCGGTTGCTATGAAAGAAATTCTATTAAGTTTGGATAAAGAAATCAGCGATTATTTTCTATATGTTTGCTTTCAATATTGTTTATGATATATTATTGGCGCATCGGTTCTTGATAGACTCGTTTTCAATGTGCCAAGTCTCCTGAAAATTATGACGATACGAAGGTTAATGCAATAATAATGATTAACAGAAATGTGTTTGCGGACGCGAGTTTTGTTTTATACCTTGGTTCTAGATTTTATTGGTTAGGGGACAGCCAAAATCAATATTGATGATTTAGCAGGTTTGTGGCTTTTGATGAAGGTTCTGGAAAAGTTGCTGAGGATAGTTCCGGAACGACCGTTATGGAGAAGTAGGGAAAGCTCTGAAGTGGATTGACGGGGAATTTGGTAAAGCTGTTGAGTTTGATGGAGGACAGACTTATATCTTACATAGAACATGATGATGCTTTCAACCTTGAAGCTGACGATTTTTCTGTTGGGTGTTGGATGCAAGCAGAAAATTAAAGATGCCTATGTAGTATCAGGGCTAAATAAAACTGTGCAGTTCAGTTTGGTTATCATTAGTTTAACCGTAATTATCTTTTTTGCAGGAGTGTGTTATGAACATTAGGCGCGTTCAAGCCTTCACTTTGGCGTATCCTGAGCCTCATTACAAAGGCGTTGAACGGTATATTACTTTGGCTCGTGTAGAAGCCGATAATGGCCTCGTTGGTTGGGGAGAATGTATTTCACAGTTTCGCGAAGCTACCTTGGCAACCAAGATCATTATCGAACAGGGATTTGCACCATTAATTACTGGTGAAAATGGTTTAGATGTTGAACGCCTCTGGCAGAAAATGATTTCGCATATTTGGTGGTATGGTTCTGAGGGGATTGCAGCTTTCGCTGTTAGTGCAGTTGATACCGCCTTATGGGATCTAAAAGGTAAGGCACTAGGGTTGCCCGTTTGTCAGCTTCTTGGTGCTCAATTACACGACAAAATTGCTGCCATGGCTTCGATTATTTTCGATATGGAAGATTTTGAATGGACGCTAAACGAATTCCGTTGGTTATATGAGCAGGGGTATCGTGTTGTGAAGGGGGGGTGGGGCATGCGCCCAGAAGCTGTATTCGGTCAGGATCGAAAGCGTGATGAAGCGATGATCCGTCAAATACGTGANTTGATAGGTGANGATTTAGAATTGGTTGTTGATACACCTGGGCANCGTGCNATTTGGGANCTTCCTACGGCAATCCANCGTTTTCGGGATCTAGAACCATATAACCTNAAATGGATCGAACAGCCNTTGCCTCCTCANGACCTGGAGTCCCATGCACAGTTGCGGGCATCAGTCGCCACACCTATCGGAACGGGAGAAGATGAATGGAATGTTGAAAGCTACAAGCGTTTAATTCAATCNGGCGGCGTGGATATTGTGCAGATTGATCCAGGTCGTTGTCATGGGTTGACTGGTAGTCATCATGTAATAAAGTTAATAGAGGCTGAAAACCTTCGATTTAGTGCCCATACTTGGAGTAGCGCCTTGAATACTGCTGCCAGCCTACATATGCTTGCNAGTTCGACCCATGCTGATTGTATGGATTTTAAACCGCATGAGTCACCGATGCAACATGAACTAGTTAGCGATCCGTGGGTTCAGNAGGATGGGTATGTAGCTGTCCGGTCAACCCCAGGGCTTGGNGTTACNGTACAGGAAGACATTGTNCAGAAATANCTATTTGATTGATATCTCNNCTNGNATTGCCTAGNGCTAAATAGTTTCCNACATTACGATTCGTTCGAGTAGCGAAGAAAGTTGGTCAAAGGNNCTGTTCGAGATTCGTGGTGTTGATAGTCCTAAGTAATCTTTGCCCTACTTGAAGTGTTGTAATTTGGNNGTCATTTNAGTTTTTCTNCAGNATCGAAGGGAATCTTGNAACACTAGCTTTTCTTCCATNNTAATTGATAGAGAGTCTGACGAAAGTAGAGGGAATAATTATGAGTANATGGATAANAATTGAAGATGCTAGTAGAGTATTNGNTGTTTCTGANAGAACTGTGCAATATTGGATTTCTAACGATACACTTGCAACCAGAATGGAAAATGGTAAACAATATGTGCTNGCTGATAATTCGGAGCTGGATTCNTGCAACATCAAGTAAAATAAANCATNGTGCTTTGATGATGGATTTGTTCCTTTTTAGGATCAGAAAACATCTCCTTAATGATTTAGGACATCATGNTACTTCTTAACATTGCTTTTGTTCTGTTTCCTACATGAACTTTAATTGCTTTGAGAGGTTTCTGAATTATCTTTAGCTAAGAGNTGTTTTCAGCGGCTAAGGTTNGGTCTGTTTTTCGTTTGNCNNCTNTTTAGTTGAANGTCTNGGTGNANGGACTNGTGTTNTTCTTGGAAACTGNCCGNAGCCGNAAGCGCCTCATCAATCAAGGNNACGATNCATTTCTGCATCAATCGCGCTTGAATGNATAGCGGAAATTGGTNCNCTTTAGGTGTGGTTATCCTGCAATAACTGTAATTCCATCCACAAAAAGGAACAGACCCAATGTTTGANCAAACGGTTCAATTNGTTTTCCCAAATTTTTCAATTATATGNATTGTNGGTNCCTGTTCNCCNGCGGATTCAAGAGTTCCATATTNTAATTGTACGTTTGANTTGATTCAGTTCAGTTTACGNTTGTCNACGGANGTTAGCAGTTTTGGCTNGGGCTTGCTGAATCATTTTTCCTGTTCTGNNNCAATTAGGAACTATGATATCNGTTTCACATTTGGCTCGTACCATTTCAATGCGTTGTNCTTCTGCTCTCGATTTGGGCTTGGATACCTGCAACTTCTGATTCTGCGTTGCAGGTTGCTTGCTNTGAATNAACAGCACCACGTTGGTNTTCCTGTGCAATCTTGACTTTGGTTTCTNNCTCAATATTCTGANATTCGCTGTCTNATTNACGGNTTTTAACTTCGGCTCGACGTTTTTCTTNTTGTTCTTTAANCANGNCGATATACAAAAAATCTTNTTCAACGCCTTGCCGCNTGTGGCCGCCTACATCGGNTATGTTCATGGTGGTGATTCCCAAGCCGATTCCTTCCAGATCAGATTTGTAGACATCAATCATATTTTTTTGTTGAAGTTGATCTTTTTAGCTCATNACTGNAATAGAGTTTTTGCAAATGACCTTTAATGGTGGATAGGATAATTATNTTTAGAAANNGATCTGGAGGAGATCNGTAAAGCATAGTAAGATTGAATTGGCTTGACTATAGATTAAGNTCGATAGCNAGTTAGCCAAGAAATTCGACGAGGTTTCGGGATAAACTTTTGGTTTGGGCTGGTACTGCTGTACCNGTTTGGTTGAGGATTTGGTCTAGTGTGGTATCTGTAGTTCTTGGGTNAAAATCTTTANCTCGTTTGAAATTGGATGAATTGAGGCTGTGTACTATCTCTGCNAGGACTTTGTCCTTGTTNNATGGTACTCNATCGGGCAGTTCAAAGTAATGTCTTGCAGTCGTGTGTTTTGTCAGGGGAAGGGGCTTCCAGGNATGTTGGCTTGNGGANTTTGCATAATCGTCATNATTGGAGGATTCTTTGTGGCTTTTTTTTCTGTNTGGGTGNNGTNTTTCGTTTTGGAAGNTATCCTGNTTGTCGGTANCCACAGACACGTGTGGTATGAGTGCGTTGTAGCTCAATGTGGAAGTTGAATGACGTTTGGATCGTGATGTTCTCATCGCAATTTTGCTTGTAATTAGGTAATTAATCTACTGGGTTTTTGGTCTTGTTAAAAGGTTATTTCAGCAGGATTAACTATATATCGGCAAAATTGACAAATGTCTTTAGGCTTTCGGATAAAATAATTGAATTTTTTGTCTTGCTAAGAATGAACGATGGGACCAAGATCAATAAGTGTTTAAGATTTTGAGGTACATCAGGATCTTGGTCAAACGGGATTTGATAAAGTAGTATGCCCTAAATTGATGTTTATTGGTAAATCTGTGATGTTGGTTTTATAATAAGTTCTGGAACGCATGCTCTTGGAGGAAGCCCTGCGATAAATAACACTGCCGCTGCAACATCATCGGGTTGAAGAATTCTTGCTCGATGTTCAGCGCTAACGGCTTCGGGTCTGTGATCTAGAATTGGAGTTTCGACTTCGCCCGGACAGATGACAGAGGCACGGATGCAGTGGTCCATTTCTTCTTCATTAATGGAGTGTGTTAAGGCGACCATGCCGAATTTGGAAGCAGAATAAGCGGCACCAGCAAGCTTACTGGCACGAACCCCAGCAATCGAGGAAATATTGATTATAATTCCGTCCTGTTGTTTTCGCATATCAGGCAACACTGCGCGTACGGTATTAAAAGCGCCTGTCAGGTTGATGTCGATTGTTCGATCCCAGTCGGATGGATTAACCTCGGCAACGGATCTTGGGTTTGTGTTGGTTCCTGCGTTATTGACCAGAATATTGATTGGTCCAAAGTGTTCTGTTATTTTTTGAATCGTAGAGTTTACTGTGTCTCGGTCTGACACATCACAGGAGAAACAGAGCACCTGTGATGTTGTTAATTTGTTAGCAGTTTCATGTAGCTTTTCTAGTCTGCGCCCTAAAAGGGCAACATGTGCTCCTGCGTCGACAAAGGTTTCCACCACTGCTTGACCAATGCCTGTACCTGCACCTGTAACGACAATTCTTTTGTCTGTAAGTTGGCTCATTTTAGCTTTTTTCCCTACTTGTAAATATATGGGGTTTTATATCACTATTTATCAGTAGGAAGCAATCTATTAATTTCGTTGGAGTGGGAACTATGATAGAATGAAATTTCAAAACTCACACAGGTTTCAGCAGGTATGTTGAGGGTGACGAAAATAAAAACAGCGATGGTACTGTGTTGCGGTTTGATTCCATTGATCTTAACGTGGTCCTACAAGGTTGCGATGTGCCGTTAATGGTTCTGTTTCCAAGTTTAGGAAAATCATGTATGGATGAGGTGCGAATGATTTCCCGAAATNTGATGTTGGTATTGGTAGTTAGTATGATAGTAGTTGGTTGTAACAATGGCACAACTGAACAAGATCTTGACCCCTCTGGCTCTACAATTTTATCGGATACGCAAATTCAGTTTGTATCACAGGAGATTATTTTTCCTAAGGATGGAGCTAAAATGGTTCTGATCTCTGGAGGGGAATTTAATATGGGTGATCATTTCAATGATGGGTTGCAAGACGAGGTTCCGATACACAGTGTATATGTCGATTCATTCTATATGGATGCTTATGAGGTGACAAATCGACAATACCAAAAATTCATTGATGCGACAGATTACCAGCCTCCTAAACAGTTGTCAGATCCCAAGTTTAATTCACCAAATCAACCTGTTATTGGCGTAGATTGGTTTGATGCAGTTGAATATGCAAAATGGGCTGGAAAAAGATTACCAACCGAGGCAGAATGGGAGAAAGCAGCACGAGGTAACCTCATAGGGAAAAGATATCCGTGGGGGAATTATATTACTCATAATGATGCCAATTACAATGGAAGTAATGGTCGTGATCAATGGGTATGGAAACCTGCGTCTGTAGGTAGTTTCCCTCCTAATCGTTATGGCTTATACGATATGGCAGGTAATGTTTCTGAATGGTGTTGGGATTGGTATGCCCCTGATTATTATAGCCTGTCAGCAGAGGGAAATCCGAAGGGACCGGTTCATGGTGTATATCGAATAATGCGTGGTGGATCTTGGAATAGTAAGAAGTACTATCTTAGGGTTGCAACTCGAAACTTTAATTCTCCGAAATCTTATTATCAGGATGGTGGGTTTCGCTGTGTTTGTGATGCAAAGACTATTTTTTAATAGCGAGAATGGAAAGTTTTCCTCCGCTTTTACTAGGACTGGAAAGAAATACCTAAGAGCTAAGATATGATCTAAATTGGTGCGAGTCTTCAGATTCCAATTTTAAGCGAAATGCTTTATAGGATTCTGAAACGACAAGCATTAGCCTGCGGTTAAATCCCGAAATTACTATTGTTTGCAAACTTGATGGTCAGTGGCTGTCTAATATTTAGGTTTGCGAATTAGCCAATTATGCTAACCTTCCATTATAATTTTTGGCTTAAGAGTGGATTGCCGTCTTGTTAATTGCAAGTTTTATTATTGTGTCATGAGGTCTATTCTTGTAACTCACCTTCATAATCCTCAGCATATCTTTTATACCACGTTCACGTCTTGGGGGGAGCTTTCTGATTGTTCGGGTGTTCTAAGGGGTTGCTGGACTTTTTTCGACTTGGAAGTGTTCATGACATTGACCGTTTTCTGGGCAATATTTAGGTGCTGGTTTCTTGGTTGTNTTTCTGTTTGGAGGTCTTTTGGCCAGCAGTATTTTGCGGCGATGATATTATGCCGTGTCTGCTTGCTTTGTTGTTTCAGTAAACTTTGTCGTAACTTGNTTTAGAAGAATCTCGTCCGCACGCAAGTGAGAATTTGACNANTATNGATGAAGTTAACNGACAGTTACNCCATGTNAGGTGANCAGTTNACTATCTTGGGTTTGTTGACATGTTTGTCAATGTCAGTATTGCTGCGTTTGCCAAACATAAGANNGNGGTTCTATATAACTNGCAAATTACGATTGTTAGGGNAGGANCTTCGCTTTTTNNNCCGCCACTTTCCGGTTNCTTTAACGACTAATGTAATTGAAGGATTGTTGTAATATTGGGAATCATCGTAGGTGTTTTAGGACTTATCTGTTGATGAGTCAAGAAAGTCTCTTAGGANTTGNTTCGGGTGCAATTCTNTTGGCAATTTCAATAAACCACTAAGGTAAATCAATGGATAGAAGNAATGGAAGNGTAGGCACGCAGATTATCGTCAAACCAGATAATACCATTNNTATGGAGGATTTCGAAATAAGGCAACCGGGTCGTGGTGAGGTATTAATNGAGACAGTTAGCACTTTGATTAGTGCAGGGACGGAACTTGGTACGCAAGAACAACCAAGAACAAATGGTTTTGCACCTGGATACTCTAATGCAGGCAAAATNATTGCCATTGGTTCGGATATTAATGACTATGCTNTTGGTGATCGTGTTCTTTCGCTTGGTCGACATGCCACGCATGTTACAACTTCCGCGACTGCGCAGTCCCTAGCAATAATACCCGATGATCTGACGTTCGATCAAGGAGCNTATGGTGTATTAGGTAGTGTATCACTTCATGGTGTACGGCGGGCTAAGGTCGAGCTGGGTGAATTTGTGGNNATTACTGGAATGGGGATTGTGGGACAACTCGCGTTGCAACTCGTTTCTCAAACTGGATGCGAAATTTTAATTGCATTGGACCTAAGCAATCAGCGTCTTAGAGTNGCAAAGGACTCTGGTGCAACNCACGTCCTGAATCCACAACATGTAGATGTATACAGTGAGATTAATCGCATTACTGGAGGTAGGGGGATAGATCTTGTGATTGAGGCTTCCGGTTATCCGGAGTTGTTACCGGTTGCGTTTCAGTTGGCGCGGATTGGTGGTCGAATTATGTTGCTGGGGTCAATATGGCACCGGAAAATAGAGGTTGATTTTATGGACTTGCATGAAAAGGAATTGACATTGNTNGGCTGTCATCAACCCAAGTGCCCGACAACATCAACTCACCATTTTCCATGGACTCAACAGTACAATAGACNGCAAATCCTCAAAATGATCTTGNATAATCAGNTGGATGTTGATGTTTTNACGACACATCNGNTTCCATATNACCAAATTGNGGAAGCCTATCGGTTGCTCCGTGATGAACGAGATAAGTCACTCGGTATCTTNNTATCNTGGAATTAAGGTGGNTGGGAGNGNGAATATGTATAGGCTTTAGTATGNGNGGAGTCGTGATTTTTCTTGAAAAANACACCTGTTTGTGCTATTTTAGCCGTATCGAGAATGCAGTTATAAAGAGGAGTTTTGAATGCAGAGTTTCGTCGCCTGCTTCCTATTGTTTTNTGTTGTTNTATTNNTGATTCCGGCTACAGTTGGTGTATGCTNAAGTCTTCCNCAACTTACTATTGACCGAATCGAAGGAAACAACGGGATTATAAAAATNCATTATACGACTAGTGATCCNATGGGGAGGTTGTTGTCTACNGCAAACTGGAAGTATAGTACCAANGGCGGCGCGACTTGGATAATAATTAATCAGTCTGCAATTCAAAACAATGAACCCAAGCTGTCTGGTCAGCACTTTATTCTCTGGAATACAAATGAGGGTTTAAACAACCTTTCAGGGTTATATTATCCATCTGTTCTCCTTCGTATGGAAGCATTTGATATTGATGTGGGATCTGCGGGGAAATGGCAGAAAATCGAAGATATGAGTTTTGCCCGAGCATTCTTAACTGCTGCTATTGTTAATGATGATATCGTGGTTATTGGTGGTCAGGATAAAGGAAAGTTGGCCCCAACAGAATCATATGATCTNGTGGCCGAAGAATGGATCGGCCAAATGTCGATGCCGGTTGATGCACGGATAGATCTTGGTGCTGCTTTTTCCAGTCAGAGAATTTATCTGGTGGGTGGGTATGATGGGCGACGTCTTTCAACGGTAGAGTTATATACCATTAGGGATAATGCATGGAAGATTGTTAATCCGATGCCTACGCCAAGACAGGGGCTTTCTGCGGCTATTGCTGATGGGAAGCTTTATGCTATTGGTGGTCGTTCGGAAAGCATATTGGACGTAAATGAAGTATACGATCCAACAACTGACTCGTGGGAAATGGCTGCACCAATGATAAATTTTCGCCAGTCCTTTGCAACTGTTACATTGAATAATCGGATATATGCTATTGGCGGTCACGGAAATGAATTTCTTTCCGATGTCGAAGCCTATGATCCTAGAATGGATAAATGGCAACCTGTTGCTTCTATGCCAACAACGCGGTTTGGTCTTACTGCTACTGTTGTTAATGGTCAGATATATGCTATTGGAGGGAGTAGTAGTGGTAAGGCAATAGCAACTGTCGAAATTTATGATCCCAAGACTGATACATGGAGAACTTCGGCTCCAATGCCTACGCCACGTCGGGATCTGGCGGCTGTCAGTATTGGTGAGAAAATTTATGCCATCGGTGGTGCGAATGAGGGTGGGGCCTTGGCGACGGTCGAGGAATTTACAATTCCTCGAACATCTGATGTGGCTATATCTAACACTTTTGGTGTTGCCAACCACATGATAGCCTCGATTATCTCACCGCCCTCAGATACAAAACATAACGGAATTGTTTCTATTCGAGGTACTGCAATTGGTAAGAATTTCCAGAGTTGGACACTTGACTATCAGNGGAAAGATGATTTGGATAAAGGGTTCATCCCGATTAGTTTTTCTAACCAGCTNGTAGATTCCGGGANCTTAGGTGAGTGGGATGTGCATGATTTTTCAGATGGGGAGTATCTTGTTCGTTTGCGGNTAACTGATAGTCAAGCTGTGACTATTGTTGATCAGATTACNGTTGAAGTGGACAACACACCGCCTATATTTACATGTAGTATATTGGGTGCTGGATTGGAGGACGAGTACATCCGAGATAATACTGCTATCATTGTGAGCGGGACTTCAGAACCTAAAACGAGTATTGTTGCTGCTGCACTTGTTCTAGGTGACGGNGCGAACCAAGCTGATGTCACNGATTTTATCCAAGTGGATCANGNTGGGCGCATTTTTGGTAAGATTCTAGGGTTTGAGCTGGCTGATATTTTCACTGTTCGGCTTACTGTAACAATTGCTGATTTGGCTGGCAATCAAGTCATCTCAGGTTCTAATTATCTTATTATTGATAACAAACCTCCAGTGGTTGAAATTACTTCGCCAGCTGTGGGTGCAAATTTTAGTAGTAGGAAAGTTTTACTGAATGGAAGGGTTTCGGATGAATTTTCAGGTGTGCGCCGGATTGAAGTGGATGGAGGATTTGGTTGGGTGCTGATTGCTGATACTTCGCATCCCAACTTTCGATCAAGTGCCACGAAATGGTCTTATGAATACGCGCCACCGATTGACGATGTTTTACTTTCATTCCGCGTTCGTGTAACCGACAAGGCGGGCAACATACAAATTAGCGATCCCAAATTGGTTAACTATATGTCGAANCTGCCAAGTGTAAATATTTCTGAACCGACTGATGGTGATAATTTGATTGGTTCTATATTGGTTACTGGAACAGTTGATGCTGCCAATTTATTAGANTGGAAGTTAGAGTATGCACCTGGTAGTGACGCGGAGGAAGGTTGGATTAAGATCGCATCAGGTAAAGGGGAGCCAATTGTTGCTGGGCAACTAGCATTATGGGANATGATGTTATTGCCAGATGGACCTTATACTTTGCGTCTTACTGCTGAAAATCCGTTCTCCACTGTATCTGTCAAACGACGGAATTTATTCAAAACGCCGCGTGAGCCAGAGGTGTCTTTCCAGCCAAATACTCCGGCAAACATTGAGTTTCCTGATTTAACGCTTTTACGAAAACAGCTAGATCGGAGAGAGGGGATTACCTTCAGGTCTTCAGCATTTTCTGATCCTAATATAGAAGANGTACATACGCATTCACAGTGGCAGATTCGAAGTGCGGAAGGTAATTATGACAGCGCGGTTTACGATAGCGGAGCGGATAGTATGAGTTTAACAGATCTTAANCTTTTNACTGNGCTTGATGTGGATCGAATTTACTATTGGCGTGTACGGCATCAAGACTCAAATGGTAAATGGTCAGAATACTCAGCAGAATCCTTTTTCACTACAAGGGCTGTTGGGCGTTTNACCGTTTCGCTTAGGAAGGGATTAAATTTCATGTCGATGCCAGTTCGCCCTATTGTTCCAATGGATGCAATCTCACTTGCCCAGAAGCTTAAAGCGACCTTGGTTATACGCTTTGATGCCGACTTGCAAGACTTCGTTTCGTACGTGCCAGGGGTTTCACGTGATGTTAATTTTCCCGTTATTGGTGGNGAAGGGTACATNATTAATGTTCTGGAATCGAAATCGGTTCCTTTTGAAGGGACGATTTGGGAAGATGTAAATGCGGCACCTCCGTTTGCCATTGATTCTTTTCGGTCATCGACTTGGGCCTTTGTAATCGGTTTAGAAAAAACAGTAGACCTTCCGGAGGATAGTCTTATTGAGGTTATAAATTGCCGGACAAATAAGTCGAAAATTCGGGTCAATAATCAGCACGGTTTGACGCAGCTTTTCTCTTTTGTCGATATGGATTATCAGGCGGTAGTTGATTTAGGTGACCCTATTCAGGTTCGCGTAACTGATACCAATGGTTATTCCCTTTTTGAGCCGATAAACTTGACTATGACAGCCTCTGATTTGTTACATGCAGTCCATGTAGTGAGTTTTAACCCACCCAAATTACCCGATCAAACTCGACTTTTTCAAAATTATCCTAACCCTTTTAATCCTGAAACTTGGATTCCATTCGAGCTTACAGAGGACTCAAATGTGGANATAACGATCTATGATGTCTCAGGCAATCCTGTGCGCTATCTTGATCTTGGTTTCTTATTTGGTGGTAAATACTTATCTCAAACGCGTGCAGCNTATTGGAACGGTCAAAATCAATTTGGTGAAGCCGTAGGNTCAGGNATATATTTCTACNGTTTAAGCACNGACCGTTTTTCGNCAGCCAAGAAGATGATNGTTGTNAAGTGATGAAGTTACCTCTGATTCTGGATGAAATNTCTGAAGTCGAAAAAGTTGATCTTATCGAGAAAGTTGCAAGGTTNGTCGTTAANCGGCAGCTGACTGCACCTGCCATCCTNATGCTCGAGGTTTGTAAGCCAATTAATTTCGTTGGTAGCCAATTTATGTTGGCCTTAAATCCTTTTGTACAAGCAATATTTAACACTATGGAATACCAGAAATTTGCTTTGATTATAGAAAAGGATGAGAATCTTGAGTTGCTAATTCAGTGCATTGAAAAGCTTGATGCAGACAAACAGGGAGAGTAGGTGGATAATCAGGTTAGATATATTTTGGCTACAGATTGTGGAAGTACCACTACAAAAGCTATTCTAATCGAGAAAATCGGAGGTGAATTCCATCAGACTCATCGGGGCGAAGCTCCGACGACAGTTGAAGCCCCTGTTGAGGATGTAACGGTTGGTGTGATTAATGCTATTACCGAAGTACAAGAACTCGCTGGGCGTAAGTTACTGGAAAACAACCAAATTATTAAGCCGCAGACAAATGATGAAGGAGTTGATTTGTACATATCAACCAGCAGTGCTGGTGGTGGGCTACAAATGATGGTTGCGGGAGCTGTTCGTAATTTAACTGCTGAAAGTGCAGAGCGTGCAGCCTTAGGTGCTGGCGCAATAGTAATGGATGTTATTGCTTCTAATGATAAACGATTGCCTCATGAAAAGATTGATCAGATACGCCAGCTTCGACCTGATATGCTCTTGTTGTCTGGAGGAGTCGATGGTGGAACTGTTGCGCATGTTGCTGAGTTAGCTGAAATTGTTGCTGCNGCAAACCCTAAACCGCGTCTCGGTGTTTCCTACCAGATGCCGGTAATTTTCGCTGGTAATAAAGATGCGGCTGATATTGTTCGTGAAAAACTTGAAGGTCGGATGTCGCTTGAGGTAGTTGATAATTTGCGGCCAACTATGGAACGCGAAAATTTGATGCCGACTCGCTTGAAAATTCAAGACCAATTCCTCGAACATGTCATGATGCACGCACCAGGTTATAAGAAATTAATTGAATGGACTGACACCGAGATTATGCCGACACCTGGTGCGGTAGGGGCGATTATGCAAACGATCGCTGAACAGAACCGGATCCAAGTTGTTGGTGTTGACATCGGTGGCGCAACCACGGATGTTTTTTCTGTTTTTCAAAATCAGGTGGGGGAGTCCGTATTTAATCGAACAGTAAGTGCGAACTTGGGGATGAGCTATAGCATCTCAAATGTGTTAACTGAAGCTGGAATGGGAAATATTCTGCGATGGTTACCCTTTGATATTAACTTAGTAGATCTGCAGAATCGGATCAAGAACAAAATGATCCGGCCGACGACTATACCACAGTTGCTGGAAGAATTAATTATTGAGCATGCAATTGCGCGTGAAGCACTGCGTTTGGCGTTTGAACAACATAANAAATTGGCTGTTGANCTCAAAGGTGTACAGCAACAACGCACGATTTCTGAAGCGTTCGCNCAAACAGANACAGGGAATACNCTTGTTAGCATGTTTGATCTNAATCTCATTGTTGGAAGTGGNGGAGTATTGTCTCACGCGCCGCGACGCCAACAATCAATGTTGATGATGATCGATGCGTTTTTACCTGAAGGTGTCACCCAGCTTGCTGTTGATAGCATTTTTATGATGCCTCAACTTGGTGTTTTATCACAGGTTAATAAGGAAGCTGCAACCCAAGTATTCAATCGCGATTGTTTGATTCATCTTGGTACTTGTATCGCCCCAACAGGACAGGCTAAAAAGGGTAGTTCCTGCTTGGAAATATCGGTAAATATGCCCTCGGGAATAGTAGAAGACACAATTCCCGCTGGTGAACTGAAATTGTATNAAGTGGGGATGGATGAAGTTGTGCAGGTTAAAATTCAACCCAACCGCCATTTTGATGCAGGCGCTGGGAATGGACAAGTCGTTGAGACAGAGGTTCGAGGTGGAGTGGTTGGACTTGTCATTGACACGCGTGGNCGTCCCTTAGAAATGTCTGCAGATACGGCGCAATCTGTTGAGGATTTAAAAACATGGTTACAGACANTAGATGTTTATCCTTTGTAGGTGNCNTACAGNTTTCTATCATTCTCCGACAAATTTAGTTNATTCATTTCTAAGTGATTGATTATTCCAATTTCAATGCTGCCGTTTTCAGTGTCAATTTTGTCGTCTAATCAACTCCCCCATCTATGCAAGTTTGATCATGATATCTTTCAAGGCAAAAACAAGTGGATAACAAGGCTCTTTATTTTTTTAATGTATCATTCTTGTGGTGTCTGTTTGGTTGATTTTCTTAGATAGAGCTGGAAGATTCTAATGACTTGATGGTTATTAAAGGTGTAGCTAAATATAAGGTATCTGTGGGACATTAGAGTTTGTATTCATAGGGATTTACGGAATATAGGTAGTAGTAATTTTATGTTTAGCTTTTTTGTTTTAATCTAAAATGCTGTCTTCTTTGTGTTAACTTATATGTGGAATCATTATAGAGCTCTCGAGGATTTTGCCCCATAGTATCGAAAGTCCATTTTAAAATGATACTTGAAAATTTTGTTTTAGATTATTGAAATTGGATCTTTTTTAGAGGAGGATTTTGAAAATGAAGGTTTTGGTTCTTTCTGGTAGTAATCACCAATTTGAAAGTAGTGCAACTGTTATCAATGATTTCTTGTTGTCGCGAGATGATATGTCGGTTACATTGACCAGTGACAAAAATATCTTGGCTTCTGCAGAATTGGATCAGTTTGATGTTTGTGTCTTTGGGACTGGATTTACACGCACTGTTCGTCAAGAAGATGGAACCCTAACCCGCCAATCTGAGTTAACTTCCAAACAAGAAGATGGATTCTTCCGTTATATACACAATGGAAAGGGATTAGTCGGTGTGCATGGTACTGCCTGGTGGATTGGAGGGCGAGCTGTTGACTTGATTGGAGGTCATTCTAACTGGCATCCTCCCGGAGCTACATTTACTGTTAGTATTGAAGATACCGAACATTCGATTACTCAAGGTCTTAGTGATTTTGAAGTGGAGGATGAGATCTATATATCTGCTTATGATCCTTACATCCATATTCTTGCTTCTGCAGAATGGCATAACAGAAGCCATCCAATGGCGTGGACAAAAAATTACGGGAAAGGGCGTGTTTTCTATACAACCTTAGGTCACAGTTCTGATACATTTGAACGTCCTGCCATGCAGCAACTCATTAGTCAAGGAGTTGCTTGGGCTGCTAGTGCCTAAGCAATTTCTAATCCGAGTACTAGGTCAACTGTTATAACAAGTTCTAGTGTTGTACAGTTTGAGTTTCAACAGGGCCGTATATCTCTATCTCCAAAATTTCTGGGGGGATGAAATCGTAGTACTTTCTGGTGATTATATCCTGATTTATTTCGTTAACTACTTTGTCCATTGAGTCAAATTTAGTCCATGTTGGAAGGCGAAGCCGAACTTGTTCTGTTTTGACTGCAGGGAATTGGATTACTGTTTTTATCCCCTTAATGGTAAAAAAATCAATTAGTTTCCATTGTGTTCCCTGATAGATGTGAAGTTCGCAGCGTTTGCCCTTGAATTTTCCTTCTTGTAGTTCTCTACTGAGCAGAATGATTTTGCTCACGAGTTTTGGTTGTGGAAGTAAAACATAGGCTTCGGATGTTTGGTGCATTGTTGAGTAGCTTGGTCTGATTTCTCCTCTTCCGCCTGTGTTCATGTTGCCATCAATCATAGAGGGATTGGTNGCTCGTGCTTCTTCGAGTAATGCATAGTTTTTACTCCATCCTTGTTGATTCATGAGATACGATAAATTGCATCCGAGTATAAGTGTGTTACCTCCGAGNAGGACGAAAAGGAAGATCGCAGGTATCCTGCTTTTTGATTTAGCTTGTCGGCTAACATGTATTAAATTTCGCACACAGTATGGGCTTATTTCACTGTAATGAAGTTTTGTATAATACACTTTGTTTCCTAACGTCAGTATGGTCCAGACTCGATTTAGTTTGGTGAAAAATTTATGGTCTAATAAATCAATTTTAATTGTGTTTTGGTAAGCTTAGTTTATAAATTAATAGTAATTGGACTGTCTTATCCTCGATGTCTTAAAATGGTTTAANACCTTCCTATTTAGTGAAATAAGATCTATGCATAGAAAGAGGCAGTTTTTCAGTGATGTTTACTGATTCATATTAGCTTGGTCTCGAATTGCGGCTAGCAAATAGTGAAGATCAAAGCATTTCTTAGTTATTCAGGCCAACAGCATTGACTATAGCAGAAAAAACAACGAATGTGAATGTCGTTTATATTTTTATTGTATCCTTAATTATTCTATTATTTGGATTATTGGGTTCGTCTGTTGAGGCTTTTCCCGAGTTTGCGGATCTAGTTGATCAGNACTGTTTTTTTTGTCATCTAGACCCAAATGGTGGAGGGGTTCGGAATCCCGTTGGCCAGTTTTTTGACGAAAATAACTTTGAATTCCCTGAGGGTTTCGATCCTGAAACCTTTTTGGTTAAAGCAAATCTTCTCACTCAAGACCACTCCTTTTCTGGAGACATACGCGTTGCCTACATTAAAGCATCTCAAGTCACTCATCGTGATCAGGAAACGGCTGGTTGTGTCTCTTGCCATTCTTCCGTTGATACGTTTTTGTTGATGAAATCGGAAGTTGCTGTCCATGCTCGAGTATCGGATAAAGTTCAGGTTACTTTGTCTAGTAATCTTGGGAATCCTTTTGACGCTTTCGGACGAATTGAAATCATTTCTGATCGTCTTTGGATAAGAATTGGACAGTTTCAACTACCATTTGCTCTTCGTCAGGATGATCATAATATTCTAGTTAGGAATGGTTATAATTTAGGATCGAATAAACGCGATCTTGGTCTTGAGGTAATTGGGAACTACAAGAATCTGTTTTTCAATTCAGNTGTGTTCAACGGAAACCGTAACACACTGGCTGACCGAAATCAGCATAAAGGTTTCTTGACAACCATTGGAGGTAANTTTACTTTCATCCGAGTTGGTATTTCTCATTTGTTCGATAAGCTTGAAGAGCGNNGNGAAGCTGTATCTGCNGCTTTTTTAATAGCTAATATTAGTAAATTTTCAGTTGAGATTGAATGTGATTTTAAAGTCCAAAATGGATCTGNCAGTCTCGTGTCCACAGGCTANTATGTGGGAGCTAAATATCGTTTGACACCTAGACTTTCAGTCTCAGGTCGTTATGAATCATTCGATCCGAATGGGNGAGTAAAAGGGGATTTAGAGCAACGAATCACAACNTTNGCTCGGTACAGATTTGNCAAGAATGCATCATTTGAGATCTATTATTGGGGGAATATTGAGAATAACAACAGGAATGATGACAAGAATTGGCAACTGAATGGCGNGGATCAAGTTATCTTAATGTCGAGTTTTTGGTTTTGAATTGGTTGGAGAAATAGGTTAACCGAAAAGCAAATGCTGAATTGGACAAGAATGAACATATTGTTAGCAACCACTATTATCTTAAGTGGATGTGTCGGTGGCTGCAAAAGTAAGAATTTAAAGTATGATCAAATTTGCCAAGAAACCGATGCGAGTTCTGAGAGCANAACGGATGCCTACCAATCTTATGATGATGCATTGCGAACCTACTGTGGATTCAAGTGGCTATGTCGATTACAGCAANCTCCGNCAAAACCCACTTAAGTTGAACACTTTTATAGATTTTCTTGCAAAGGTAAGTCCTGAGAATTATCCTGAGCTACCCCCAACTCAAAATGATAAAAAGGCCTATTGGATCAATGCTTATAATGCTTTAATGATGAAGTTTGTTATTGATAATCCTGGCATTACGAGTGTTAACCAGATAAGTTGGGGAAAGGGGATATTTTGGAGAATTAAATTTATTGTTGGGGGTAAAGAGTGTACTTTACACCGGATTGAAAATGGTATCTTACGTAAAAAGTACAAGGATCCACGAATCCACTTTGCTATAAATTGTGCGTCTAGTAGTTGTCCCCCGCTAAGCAATCGAATTCTGTCAGGCAATAGTTTGGATGAACAACTTGATTACAAATTACGCCAATTTACTCAGAATTCATCCAATGTTTATTTGAACCATGATTAAGAAGGAGATAAAGTTGTCCAGAATTTTCAAATGGTATAAGAATGACTTTACTGCGAATGGAATGTCATCAAAAGAATATGTGCTACAATTTTTACTTGATATTCCTGATTGGAAAAGGAAAACTGTCCTTCAGGATTATAAATTAGGTTATTTTGAGTATGACTGGAATCTCAATGAGAAGATGCTTGGTAAACCGTAAGATGTCTGCGATAAAGTGTTTGGTATCTCTATAAACTTGCGGTCATCTATATTTGCATCAAAGACCATTTAAAAATATAGCAGCGTTTCTCAGTTAATTTATTACTAATTCTGTTTTTGATTTGTGATTGGTTTGTTGTTGGGTTTGCAAGAGCAATTGTTATTAGAAAGAGAGTCAAATGAAAATAACACGATTAGAACGTACNGTTGTCTGTGTACCTTTTTTATCTGGTATTCTNNCCCCNCCGGAATATGAGGAATTTAGCACCAGCTATCCGGCTCCACTTGGTCAAAGGAGNCAGGANGTGTTNCGTATCCATACGGATGATGGGTTGACTGGGATTGGTATGAGTGGCCCGTATTATGGTGANCGAGCTNACACTACACCTGACGTGATTGGCAAAGATCCGCTTGAGTTTGAACCTCGGNACTTGGGAGGTGGNGGATACAATATTGCCTTGCTAGACTTAATTGGTAAGGCTATTGGCTGGCCACTNTGCCGTGTTTTTGGTGGAAAGTTCCAGGAACATGTACTNGTAGATTACTGGATAAGCCGAATGGGGCCAGAGGCGTCNGCTAATGCTGCTCGATGTGCTTCTTTGNAAGGATTTAAAGGTATCAAGATAAAATGNAAAATAGATGATGGCGATGTTGCAGATCGAGTGCATGCAATCAATGAAGCNGCTCCTTCTNTACGCATTGTTCTGGATCCAGGCCANCGCTTTTACACAGTTGAANAGACACTTNAGTTGGCACGNCAGATCGAAAGGTACGATCTGGTTTTTGAGGACCCGATTCCCAAGGATGACATGGAGGATTATCGCAGATTGAAGGAAGAAACTGATATTATTATCGCAGCTCATTTTCAAAACTCAAGGCAAGTAGTTGAGGCAGTACACACGCAATCTGTAGATGCGATTAATGTCGCTCCCTCAGATTGGGCATTCTTGGATATGGCTCGAATCGCAGCAACTGGCGGTATTCCGGTGTGGCAAGCGTCCAATGTCGATTTGGGTGTTTTTGATGCCTTNCGACTTCACGCTTCCGCTGCNGTGACCAATTGTACANTGGGAAGTGATTTGTGTGGTAATTTCGTTCACGAGCACAGCTTGCTGGTTGANCCTTTAGTGCAAGATGGGTATGCTGCAGTCACAGAAAAACCTGGGTTGGGTATCGAATTGGATGAAGATGCNGTGATGCGGTATGCTGTTGNTTAATNGGNGAGGTTGTGTNGCTNGTATTTCCTGATGANGTNGATTTTTTATATCTTTAGGTNAATTTAGATTGTATGTTGCTAAGTGGCTAGAAAGGCAAATCAAANTCATCTTCCGTGGGNGCTTTAGGGATAGTGATGCGTTTACTAAGGCCTCCAAGCATCAAGTTAAACTGAATACCGGGAGCNGTTGTGAAGTTGACTGAAAGCGAAGCCTGATCTGAAAGGTTATATCTTAAACCGAACCCTGTTGGTCTTTTAATTTCGATCCCATTTGTTATAATTCTGTTTGAATAGTTTCCAAGAGCCCAAATTTTCTCGTTCAGCTGAAACTCCCCGCCAATTTGCCAAAACGAATTTAGGTCNCTAAAGAAATGGGATCCGATAACGGCATGCATGTGGAAATCTGACATCANTTGCTGTGTTANCGCCATATAAGGTATNACTCCGAGGAAAGGTGTGCCATCTGCTGGGGAAGTATCTGAAAACTTTTTGTCGATTGTGTGATCGATGGTNTAACCTGCCTGAAATTCGGCACCAACAGAGATGGTTGGTAACCCATCTCCAACATCAGGCTTGATATTATATTTCAGTCCGATTACTGTTTCGAAAACAGGTTGGTTGTAAACACGTCGGTCGCGGTGCATGTCACCGGTATTGTAAAAATCTTTNACTATTTTTTTTGTTTCTCCACTAGCNAGTGTTCCTCCTAGAATTAAATCTAGGTGATCCCCTATACCNTAAGTTAATCGAATTGGAACTAGTTTAACATTGGCCATAAGNTCTAAAATACGTAGTTCCTCAAAATTTCCTATAATAACATCTTGTTTTGTTTCAGAGATATTCTCTTTCTTATATTGGGTCACTTCGATAGACGTTATGTAGCCACCTTTTCCCAATGTATNAGCTGTTTGCATGGCACCAAGTTTGGTAGGGAANGGTTGTGCGTCAACAGCTTGTATGACAATCGCTACTGATATNAANATGGTGGTAAATAAAGACTTTTTCATTGTTTTTTTCTTTCGTNCTNAATTATTCTCCAGTGTTTGGTAATGGCACGGCGACTTTTTCGCTTTCGTCTATTTNCCCATTTGAATTGGGGGTNTCGTCAAACGCTGTCAAAAAGTATTGTCTTGGTACGAGATCTCGTGTTTCCACGTCGAGGATAAAATCCTCTCCTTCTAGTATGACAGAATTGAATTTTTCATCTACNTTNCGACGTGGTGTTGGGTTGCCTCCTCCTTGTTTGGTGGAATAGACCCAGTATCCTGCTAGATCCAAATTTCTTTCCTTATCTGGGGGAGTCCAAGTTAGTGTGGCATTGTACCTGTTGCTAACGAGACTGCGCATTTGATATTGGGCCTTTACATTTGTTGGAGGGTCGGGTGGAACATCGGGTGCTTTTACTTTAATAGTAGCAACGCTTGCAACACCAAATTTGTCGTATGCAATAACGCGATAGGTCTTTTCTTCACCGTCCCGCTCAAAAGAAATATCTCTATAGAAACGGGTATCAGGATCAAGCTCTGGGATTTCGATAAAGACATTTCGAGTTGGTGTTGTATAGAATATCCGAAACTCCTTGAAATCCGAAGGAGGATTGTAATCTGGCCAGATGATTGTGACTATTAAATTTTCCTTTTTACCTAGAATTATGTTTGGAACTGGTGGAGGGTCACTTGGGGTTGTTCTTCGAGTGGTCCATATACGTGGCGGTTCGTCGTCTTGATTAGGGGGATCAGTTGGATTTGGTATTTCAATACCACGATCATCAATGTATGAAATTCGGTATTCATAATAAAGTTGATCGCCTGTTATTGTACTTATCTGGTCGTTTTTGAGTTCGTGTTTATCAATATAAATGTTTTGACTGGCTGGAATTGAATCTAGTAATTTGTTGTTTTTATCAAACAAAGGGACAGGTTCAAAATTTGTATTTGAATCTTCAGTAAAGCGACGGTAGATTCGGTACCCNTTAATANCTTCGGNAATTCTGGAATTAAGTTCTCTCCAAGACACAGTTACCTGNCGATCGCCNGGGNTCAGAGTTAAACCAGGTGGGGATCCGGCAGTTCGTAGGTTCTGTGGATCCAGTGGATTTGCGTAATCTTCGTCACTAGCGCAGCCAAAGAAAACGAGTGCTATAAAGCCAACTATAACCAAAAAATATGAGGCGAAAAAAAANTTCATTATAGACATCTTTTTTTAAAATGGTCTTTGTAAAATGAATGCTGCTTTGTATTGATCTGGATCGTGTAGTGGAAGAATGCGAATAGCATTAGCAATTTTCTTGTTGGGGCTGGAAATAATTTTAGCTTGATCAAGTATTGATAAGAGTGTTGCTAGGCTGATTAACCCTATTCCTGTTCGTTTGATAACCAAACTNAGGTTGCGNCGACTCTTGTATTTTTCTCTGTGANATGCCATTTTNGAGCCCACTGAATAAAGGTATTGGTCATAGNTNTTCTGAGCAGATGTTCCCACTAATGCGCCCGCAAACTGTAATCCAAATCCTCCAATAAGCATAANTGGTGTTNAATGATTNGTCTTNTCAANGGCATGAACTGNTGTCGTTTGGTAAAAAAAACAAAATAATACACAGCATATTGAAGCGCGNAGCCAGCTTCGATAACTTGATTTGTTAAGACTAGGATTCATGATTTCCTTAGTTATGTTATGAACTTATCAACTTGGAACGACTTGAAAATCTGCGCCACATATACATTGCAAAGGCGCCAAAGNCACCACCTAAAGAATCTGCGATCCAATCTGCGATATCTGGTACGCGTGCCTTGACATACGATTGGTGCCATTCATCGCTTGCTGCATAGAGAATAACTACCAGAATTGTGACTAACCAAGGTAAATATGGNGGAACTTCCTGATTGACACTTAAGAATGCACGCATTACCCAAAAACTTAATCCTGAATAAGCAACGAAATGAAAGAATTTATCGATTCCTTCCAACCCAATATCCGGTGATGGGGGATTTGAAAGGGAGGACAGGAAAAAGATTAGCCCCATGCACAATAAGGGAGGTAGCCAATAGTTCAGAAAGTATAGCGCAATCCGCATTAAGGGTATAGATAGATCCAATCATCTATAGACTAACACAGTATTCTACCTACCATAAGTGAGCTTTGTCAAGATTTGTGATATATCTGTTAGTGAACTGACGGATATATCGTGTTTGAAAGCAATTGATTATTTGGTTTATATGGATTATGATCTTGCCATTTAATAATATGCGATGTTATATATTGAGTCTGAAAAAGGGATATATGGTATTATGTCGCTGTTTGATTGTCTGCCGAAGAAAATAGAAGACAAAACTTTAAACGCATTATGGAAAAGGATTAGTCAACGGAGATGGGTATGGCAGGGTTTAATGGTCTTGGATTACATCTTGGTAATATATCACGTTTATCAAATGCCAGAACACGGTCGATAAGCCCAGAAAATTTCACTGGTGAAAAGGGTAAAGGGGGTATGGCTATTCAAGGTACAGGCCAAGATTGTGCTAGAGATCTTGGCCAAGGCTGGAAAATTTCTCCCTCAATTCCGATTGAGCCAGGAGAAACTCGCCAATTGGCAAACATTGATGGGTCCGGTGCAATTCAACAGATTTGGATGACACCGACTGGACATTGGCGGTTTAGTATCTTAAGGATTTACTGGGATGATTCGGAACTTCCTTCTATCGAGTGTCCGGTTGGTGATTTCTTTGCTTGTGGTTGGAATAAATATGCTCAGGTCAGCTCATTGCCGGTTTGTGTAAACCCAGGCAGTGCCTTTAATTGTTACTGGGAGATGCCATTTCGAAAAAAATGTCGCATTACTATGACTAATATTGGGTCTGAGACGATGAAACTTTACTATCAGATTAATTATACACTTACAGATGTGCTTGATGATGTGGCTTACTTTCATGCTCAGTTCCGACGAACAAATCCGCTTCCGTACAAAGATGTCTACACAATCGTGGATGGTGTAGAAGGTTGGGGGCAGTATGTTGGGACTTATATGGCATGGGGAGTGAACAACACTGGCTGGTGGGGGGAAGGCGAAGTTAAGTTTTATATGGACGGAGACACTGAATTTCCGACTATTTGTGGGACTGGTACTGAAGACTATTTTTGTGGATCCTACAATTTTGACGTTGATGGGTACCGTGAGTTCACAACACCATATGCTGGGCTGCCGCAGGTCATTCGTCCTGATGGCGTTTACCAATCTCAACAAAGGTTTGGCATGTACCGTTGGCACATTATGGATCCCATCCGGTTTGACCAAAATCTTCGCATTACGATTCAAGCACTTGGTTGGCGAAGTGGAGGACGTTATTTGCCTTTACAGGATGATATTTCTTCGGTTGCGTATTGGTATCAAACTTTGCCAAGTGCACCATTTCCAGAACTTCCAGACCGAGACCAATTGGAAGTCATTTAAGAATATCGTAAGTTTAGAAGTTTTGTTTCTAATTTCAACCGCTGTCAGTGCTTCGCGGCATGTGTTGGGGTTGAAATTATTTCTTCAAGTTTGCCCATGTTGTTACCAGTTTACCTTTGGCTTGAACGCCAACTGCCTTAGTGGGAACTAGCTTGACTAAACCAGTTTTTTCCGCTTGCTTAGCAAAAACTATGGAATGAGGGAACCAGCCTCCCCAACCCTTGAACCCTTTTTGACTGACAGGATTATTATCACCGTCACCAACACAAATACCCATACCGAATTCCATGCCATCTTTGAATTGTTTCATGCCGACGGGAGACATCTCCTTGGCAGTAAATCTGAATTCATAGTATGTCTTCTTTTGGTCTTCATCTCGGGCGATGGCAACATCTGCCTTTTGGAGTCCAGCGGTACCGCCAGCAGGTTTTTGGTTATCGATAATAATCCTGCCATCATTGCTACTTAAAGCTACATTGTAGAGAGATAATGGAAGTCCCTTAGTGCGTTTACCAGTTGGCTCAAAAGCAAGTTGGGCAGCATCACCATTCCAACCGCTATCATCGTTTTGGTGTTGGTCATCAATTACAATCAGACAAAGATAAATAGCCGTTGGATCCCAAGTCATCTTAAAGGCAACTGTATGATCAGAAGGTCCTATCCATTTCCCGCCAGCATATTCTTCAAATGATCTCTTTGGGCCAGAGCCATTTATTCCCGTCTCGTTTTGGACTCCTATAAAAGTAGGTACGTTAGCCCACTCCCCGATGTCGGCATCAATCTTCACTTTGATACCAGTCAAGGATTCATAAACATCGTAGGAGTCGAATTGCCATCTTTTCGCCAAGGCTAGTGGGTCTTCCTTTGGTTTTGGCCCCGTAGGTGTTTTCGTTGGCTCTGAAGCTTCTGGGTCTTTCGGGGGGAGGGTAGACGTATCTTTGGGATCTGGTTCATTTGATTCGCTAATCTGTTTAATCTGGGAAGGGAATTCGTCTGCATTGCCGTCAGCAAGTTTGACCTGAGTCAGTTTAATTGTTGATTCCTTTTTATCCAGTATCTTGAAAGTTGCAGTTGCTAGAATTCCATCTTCCTTTTCGGAAAGTTTACCACGTGGTGCTGCGACCGCATANCGAATAGTNCCNTCAGATACTTTGGGTGGGACTTCAAAAACATCGAATGGCAAATAGTCTCCAATTTTTATGCTGACGTANTCTAGAGCAGTTGTNTCNTAAGATAGAATGAACTGAAATCCNGCAATACCTTTGCCTTTGGCAATTTTNACCTNAACTGTNAACNGTTCCCCAATTGTTTGTGATTTTATTATTGCGGGTTGAACTGAAATCTCTGCGGTGGAGAAAGCAATTGACGGCATTACGAGAACAGGAACTATGGCATATATCACCATGATACAGAATTTTTGTTTGGAAATTCTTGCAGGCATATCTGCTTCCTGTATGATTTTGAATTGTGATGGCTAAAATAATACCATGAACCCATGGGAAACGTCAAAAAGGGTCTGAATTTGCTGTTCCTTTGCTCTTGATAGTTTTGCAAGTCGTTTTAGTTAGAGGANTGATATACCAAAAACGTGCCANACNNTGTTCTGATTGTTANTTTTTCTGCCAAATCGTCAATTTTGGAGGCAATAAAAAAAGCACCAGTCGAAATACTCAACCAGTGCTTTTTCGGNTNTTNAAACCTNTTTTANTGCTTAAGGTCACCCCANGTTGTTGACAATTTACCTTTAGNTTCAACAGATGTTNNTTTGCCTCCGGAAAGTACCAGTAACCCAGTTTTCTCCGATTGGTTACCAAAGACAATTGAATGCGGATACCATCCACCCCAACCTTTCTGACCTGCCTGACCACCTTCGTCGCCATCGTTAACACATATGCTGGCACCAGCNGATCTGCCTTNNACCATGNNACCATGNTNTNNAGCNCTNAATCGGATTTCATAGTTTGTTTTGTTGCCATCACGGACGATGGCCACATCACCTGTTCCTAGTCCTTTTCCAGCAGGGTTTTGATTTTCAACAATAAGCTTACCGCCTTTACCTAAAGCAACATTGTAGAGGACTAAATTCGCTCTTCCACCTTTCGGCCGCTTTCCAGTTGGCTCAAGGGCTAACTGAGCGGCATCGCCTTGCCACCCGTCGGGTGGGGCATTGTGGTAGTCGTCTGTTACAGATATACCTAAATAAAGCGCCTCTGCGTTCCAAGCCCACATAAAGGCAACTGTCTGGTCATCTGGACCGGTCCATTTGCCACCGTCCCATTCCTCAAACGACTTCTCTGGCCCAGGTTTATTTTGTCCAGTTATATTTTTGANNNCNNTCCAGACGGGGACACCAGCCCAATCGCCNAGCTTNCCATCAATTTTTATGTTTACACCAGTTNNANCTTCATATTTATCATGTGTTTTACTGCGCCATTGCGCATCTGCAGGAATCGNNCTCAACAGAATTATCGCCATAGCAAACAACCCTAAAGAGATCGAAAGATACTTTTTCATTTCNTAATCCTTATTATTTTGTTTTGTTAAGATGTTGAAAAAAATAGAGAGTTNGATACTTTAAATCATCTAAGACCTNAATTTACTNATTTTGTCCGATTAAGTATANTGTNTTGTCNTGAGATNGGTCAAATNGTTTCTCATTAAANNCAGNNATTACCCTGTGTGTTNAAAACAAAGGTTTTAAGNTTTTGTNTTTGTTAGATTNATTGTTCTGAGATGTTGGTCANGTGTCTNNTTTCTGTCCAGCTTTACAANATATTNTTGGAAAGCAAATTGCAGCCTNGTTTNANAGGNATTGGTAATATCTGTATTGCTAAAGGCAGAAGCCAAGATGGAGGGTTGTTGCANATTGATATTGAAGACCTGTTTTTAACGCTAGNAACCAGNATTTNNAAGNAATCTGATCATGAAAACTGATGCGAAAAATTAAGAGAAGGGAATTTTATGAAAGTATTGGTACGATGACAAGCCCAACTTTGAGATTTCCTATTGGGAATTCTGATACAGCTCAGCATATAGATTGTGTGACATATTGGNGNGTCNCAGTGCGAGACAGNGTTGAATCGATTAGTTGGCATTTTACACAATGCTTGNTTTTATAAATAGTCCTTCTTTAACAGAAAGGCAATATTTCCCTNATCNGNCTAGCGGGTGTGGTTGACATTATGGGCATTGGTTTTTTATCGAATGTGTGNNGGTCTAAGTTCCACGTGGGTATGCNCCTAACACTTTGAGAAACAGGCATTGNTCGGTTATTTCCTTAAGAGCNATTTGTACGTTTGAATCTTCTACATGTACATCAAGGTCNGCAAAAAAAACATATTCCCACGGNTTGTGTTGTGATGGAAATGAGTCTATTTTGCTCATATTGATTTGGTTCGATTCNAAANTGCTTAGGATTTGGCATAACGCACCTACCTCATCATTTATACCGAANAGAATCGATGTGCGATCGTTACCTGATTTTTGCGCAGATTGGTTTCCAATAACCAAGAATCTGGTGATGTTGTTTGGATTATCCATGATAGAATNGGCAACAATAGGGATCTTATAAATNTCACTGGCCAGNCTACTGGCGATTGCAGCAGATTTGGGNTCTTTACTGGCAATCTCAGCGGCAACAGATGTGCTTGCAACCTCGACCTGTTGGATGTTAGGTAGGTTCTGATGCANCCATTGTCTACANTGNGCAAAAGATTGGGNATGTGAATAGATTTTCGAAATATCCTNNGGGNCTGAGAGAGCGAGTAGATGNTGTCTAATTGGAAGTAGTCTCTCTGAACAGATATGGAGTGGGGAGTGCANAAACATTTCNAGGACATCGCGAACAGTNCCGTAGGTNGAATTTTCGATGGCCACAGTACCATAGTCCACACGGCTTGATTCTACTTCAGCNAAAATATCTGTTTGNGGCACAATCGGGATGAATTCAACTGANGATCCAAAATGTTCAAGACTAGCTGTATGCCCGTGGCTGCCAAGGGGGCCAAGATAGGCAACCCGTATTTTTTTTTCCAGTGATCTACAAGCAGATATAATCTCAGNGAAGATCTTTTCCAGCTGCTTTTCTGGGAACTGATCGCAGTTTATCGATTTCAGTCGATCTATAATTTGCTTTTCGCGATGTGGTGCATAAATACTGNTTTTNCCGGTTTCCTCCTTCAATTTCCCAACTTTGATTGCTAACTTTGAACGNTCGTGCAATAGTGACAGTATTTGTTCATCNATTTCATCGATTTCAGTGCGCCAATCTGTTAAATCCAATACCTTTTNTCTCCGGATTATGTATAGAGAGAATGANTCNCTTTNTTTTTAATCTCTGAGGGATCTAATTGCTGCGATCATGTCTTCGTCTGATGGGTTATCTTGTACGNTTTCAGTGAATTNCCCCNCTTTTACCTTAAGTTCCTCCAGGAACTTTTGATCAGCTGGTCAGGGGTAGACATAATCTCCAAGNGTACCTTCAATTTTTGCACGCGCTTTATCGGTAATCCGTGCAAGCCATGGAATATTACCTATCACNATATCACGATGACGTGGTTTCCAGTCGAGTCCCATATTTTACCTCGCTATTGTCACCTACCCTGGGTAGGCTCTGTTTTCAAGTTCAGCAACGAATTTCTCTGCCATAATGCCCGCAGCTGCTCCTGCGCCGGCTGCTGTAATCGCTTGCCGAAATAGATGGTCATGAACATCGCCAGCGGCGAAAACGCCTCCAATGTTTGTTTGTTGCTTTTCATCAACAAGGATGTATCCTTGGTCGTTTAGATCAATAATTCCTTTGAATAATTCGGTATTTGGTATATGACCGACGAAAATGAATACTCCATCAATCGGAAATATTTCNTTGTCATTGGTTTTAATNTTTCTCAGTAGTGCTCCAGTTACTTTTTGCTCTTCACCTTGGATTTCGTCGACAACAGTATCCCAGATGAATTTAATTTTATCATTCTTAAAAGCNCGTTCCTGCATGATTTGGCTGGCACGTAGCTGGTCGCGACGATGAACGATGATAACCTCCGANGCGTATTTTGTTAGGAAAATTCCTTCTTCCAGTGCTGCGTCACCACCACCAACAACGATCAGTCTCTGATCTTGAAAGAAAAAACCGTCACAAGTAGCGCAATAAGAAACACCTCGTCCCCCATACTCTTTTTCACCAGGGATATCAAGAGTACGTGGTGAGGCTCCTGTACATATTACGATTGATTTTGCCAAATATTGGTTGTCGTAAGTCTTAACAGAAAATGGATGGTTATTGAAGTCGACTTCAGTAACATATTCAAATCGAGTTTCTGTGCCGAAATTTTCTGCTTGCTCCTTAAGTCCATTTACGAATTCACTTGCTTGATCACCAAAATACCCTGGGTAGTTTTCTATATCAAGTGTAAGTGAAAGTTGACCACCAAGTGTGTCACCTACCAACAGTAGCGGTTCCAACATGGCTCGCGAAGTGTAAACTCCTGCGGCATAGCCTGCTGTGCCGCCACCCACTATAATTACATTCCGTTCTTCGATTGTGTCGCTATGCCCTGATATGTTATTATCGCCTTCTTTTTCTAACAATTTGTCTAATTCTCCTGATCTGGCTAACTCAGCTAAATTGTCATCATCACCTATATGCTGATCATCGATGAAAATTTGTGGTACGTCACGTCTGCCTGTGAGTTCTTCAATATGGTCGCGAATCTCGGGATTGCCATGGATATTTATTTCTTCGTACTCAATTTCCTTGCTTTCTAGAATCCGTTTTGCAACGTCACAATATGGACAAAAATCAGTTGTATAAACTTTAACCTGAGGCATCATTCCTTCCCTTCAGTTTTTTGGTGTGTACCTTTTCGATCTGGTGTGTTTATAAAGAATTTATCTTTTCCTGTCAAGTTTTTGAACATCTTGATAATGTTTAGCGATATCTTGCTGTATATGTGTTCCCGTCGTTTCATGATGATCAGGTAGTTCATCAGCATTTGTTGTTGAGGGTTGTTCCGCTGCAGTTTGTGAACCCAGATCATGTTTAACTTGATAATGTAATTGAACAGTGGATCTGTATTCTTTGATTATACCGTTTTCAACTGTGGCTGTTTGACGAACAATTTCAATTCCGTTAATTGAAGGTAAGTGTTGTGTTGTTGCCCTCAGCGCGTGGCGCGCAGCCTCTTCCCAACTATGTTGTGACGTTCCTTCTACCTCGATAATGCGGATGTCTGAAACTGAATTCGAATCTGAGGATTCAGAAGAAGTCTGCGACTGATGCGGTCCCAAGTTTCTTTGACCAGAGATCATTTCTTGATGCAACTCGTCTATAAATGGCTTCGTAGCTGTATCGATTTTGCTAACTTTTTCTTCGCTAGGCATTGGGTTATTCCATCTTAAATTTTTGGGATCAGTCTCGGAATACCACCGAGAATGGGATAATCAGCATTGCAATGGTTGCAATGGATAAATTTATCTTCCCATCTAACTTCTTCTTTGCAATCGGGACAAACGATAATATCACGTAGGGTTTTCGTTGGCTGGCGTCGCTGTTTTGCTATCATTGTTTTNAAATTAGAAACTACTGTCTTTGGAATAAGGTCTTTGATGAAGGGTTGCCATTTCTTNAGCCATGGNGTGGATTGGATNTCTTNCAGCATGCTGTTAATAATCTCGGACGAGTTGAAATCCAATGTTGGTGTNTTTGAGTCTCGAAATTCATAATCAATTTTNTTTTCCCATTCATAATGCACTAAAAATATTGGGTGATATTTCTTGTGAAAACGTAAAAAGCCTTTATCTNCTGCTACNAGCGTATGGAATAGTTGGCCGAATTGATCTGGATCTATTTTCTTTTGAATTAACAGTTTACCATCGATTAGGTTAAAAATCCATAGGTGGTAGGGCCATCCGTAAAGACGTTCTGAAATCTCCGATGGTACCTCNATATAGCCGCGTGANGCAACCCGTTCTAGTTCGGAAATCATTAATTTGGGNTCTTCAACGTGTTCAAGTACATGTGAACAAATCACATAGTCGAATGAACTATCGGCAAAAGGCAAATATTGTCCATCTGCCTCAATCATACTCCGGTCTGTGACAATCNCTCCGCCACGCTGGAGATCATCATCAATGAACTTATCACATAGAACGTCTGATCTTGNTTTTGGGTTGTGTCCACTACCGATTTCNAACACAAAATCAGTAGGTCGAATATTCATTTTTCAATGACCATACTGATATACAAGCTGGTTCTTGGAAAAAAGGTCGCCATTATTTTGCCTTTAAATCCAAAACCGACACAGAGTTTTTTGATACGTAGGCNTTGTTGCTGAAAAAATTTTTCCAGATCAATGGGACTAGCAATGTAAGTACTGTCGGCATCTCCTCCGATGATTTGNTTTTCAAGATCTGGCTCGCGGTATAGAAAGTTCGGTAGTCGTCCAAAACGCTTTGTGAAATAGAGGCCTGTGTTTTTTAGTGCGTTTTTAAGAGCCTGTTGTTTTGTCTCTGCCCAAATTGGTCTNCCGTTTCCTCCNAAAATCATCTGTGCGAAGTCNANAAGTGGCATGATAGGTGAACACAAGTTAGGTCCAGCAACCACAATCCTCCCGCCTTTTCGGGTAACGCGNATCATTTCGAGAAGAGTCGTCTCCACATCAGGTGTATGCTCAATTAACTCGTTCGAGCATACAACGCCAAATTGTCCAGATTCAAANTCAAGATTCAAAGCATCNCCTACAAAATACTTTAGANTNTTNTTCTCCCATTTTTTNGTNTCTTCCAGAAANAGTGGNGAAATATCGACGCCAACAACNTTTCTACCTCGATCATGTAGCATTTTGGATGANATTCCGTTTCCACAACCNAGGTCAAGCGTATACTCATCCGATNGAGTGTACCAGTCGACGAGATCGACATAAGATTTTAGATAAANGTGGTTGTGCTGATTTAGNAAGCCNTTGTATGCTTCGGAGGTCTCATAGAATTTACGCATTCGGNTGCGAAGNGATTGGTCAGGTGAAATAGGAGTTTGAGCAGATTCCATAGCTNTCTTCATTATACTATTTTGGTGNGGGTCGGACAATAAAAAAAGTCATCGTTTTAAANGTTTAAACCTAATGCAAATGTAAGNTTGAATACACATTNTCNTTATGCATTTACAAGGTAAATNANTNATCTAGNACGTTTTTCTNTCGNACATNGANNATGGGAATNGTAAAAGCTCAAANNTGGGAACTAGGTCTNAAATCAGGTTGGCATGGTACTAGCCGTTAATTGANCTGATCACCAAAATGATTTGCAATAGCCACCAGATCGAGAATATCAACAATTCCATCTTTGTTTACATCACCGTTCGGTGCGTTAANCATTTCAAAGTGGATCGAGACAATCACTAAATCAAGGATATCAACGACGCCATCTTTATTTAGGTCCCATGGTAGATCATTATGTGACGTCTGCTGGTTGGCCGTCATTGCGCAACGGAACCCTATTGTGTCATCACTAAGNCTAGGTAGCAAAGTGTACCTCATNGNGCTCCTNACCTTCAACGGNGGTTTCTTCCATGATCCACCACGCAAAACCCGNCCNAGGAAATTACTGGGGTTTTTGTTTTCTGGGTTTTTAACTGGGCTGTTTGCATAGTAGTTCTCATCGTACCAATCGGAGACCCACTCTAAGACGTTACCCGCAAGATCATGTGCTCCGAATTGGCTTATGCCGGTAGGGAAACTTCCGACAGGAGCGGTTTTATCGAATCCGTCAGCGTTACCTGCAACATTCGCATGGTTAATCCTTCCATTAATTTCAACCTCGAATTGATTTCCCCACGGATATTGATTCCCAATAGTTCCGCGGGCGGAAAATTCCCATTCTGCTTCGGTTGGTAACCGCTTNCCTGCCCAATTTGCATAGCGAGAAGCCTCCTCAAAACTTACCCCAACAACAGGTTGATCGGGCCGATTTAGTTGGGGATCATTCCAGAAACGCGGTCTAGTATGTCCTGTATCTNATAGNAAAAGGCCATACTGCGCGTTAGTCACTTCAAATTTATCAATATAGAATGCATCAAGTTTCGTNACGTGAGCTGGTGTTTCATCGGGGTCGGCTGCGGCGTTTCTTGTCGATCCCATTATGAATTNACCNTNGGGNACAAGCACCATCAGAGAATTATCTTTTTTATGTATGATTTCAGGCNNAGGTATNGACCAAAAGTGGATTATAATTNNGANTAGNATTTTACAGAGCAAGAAGAATCTTCCAGATGTCACACANTAGAAGGTTAAANATAATTGTTATTTTCAGGGNTGACAATAACACAAGCNGTNTATNAAAAATATTGACTTTTNGNAATGAATCTGCTAACCTTANNCGGGATTTTTCCCGNTGCTAAGTGTAAGTAATTTCATTTTAAACAATGCGATANGGATGTTATACCAGCACCANATTATNAGGGAATGTACTGAGCAAATCGAGGCCAAACCGAAAAATCCGAACCATTATTTTAGCCGGGCTCAAGCATACAAGGAGATTGGTGATTATAACGCGGCGATTGTCGATTTGACAAGAGTAATTCAAATGTCNCCTAATAGGCCTCAAGCTTACTTGTTGCGTGGTACTCTTNACCATAATCTCAAGAATTANCATCAAGCAAGCCGNGATTTTTCNGCTGCAATACGGATNAAGNCGGACTATGCAGATGCNTATATTCTNCGTGGAAATATCCATCGAAAGATTAGTGAATTACCATTGGCAATAGCTGATGCCAGTGCTGCCATTAGCTATGCACCAGATGACGTACAAGCCTATGTACTACGTGGGAAATGCCAACAAGATCTCGAAAATTATGACTATGCTATTGAAGACTATTCAAAGGCTATTCGAATTAACCCTAATTATGCAAANGCCTATTATTTTCGNGGNAACTGTTACCATTCAGTTGATCGAGATGNANATGCTATTGAAGATTACCAACAANCTGTNAAAATAGCTCCAGATTCTTATTCCGGTCGTTTGGCTATACAGCGTCTNAAANATCTAGATGCTGATNTTGTTTCGCTAGNGCCGCCNAGAAGGGCNGTGGACATGTTTCNCCCGAAGATTCCGAGTCAAACGATAAAAAAGCATTTCGTGAAAATCTGGAGCGAAATGACAAAGCGATGAATCCGTTAGATCNATCACCGAACATGTCATTTATCNGTTTTGTAAACATTTTCAGCAGCTNGTATAGCTTCATCAGCTGATCTGTTNGGTAGTATCTCTCCCAGTGCNGTGAGTAGACCNATGACGTTTGCCNGCCGACAAGTTTCTCCCATCAAACCAATACGCCATGCTTTNCCCTTGANTGTTCCAAGTCCCGCTCCAATTTCGATGTTGTANGTGTGAAGCAATTGGTTTCGTACTGTNGCTTCATCAACATCGTTAGGAACTGAAACGGAGGTCAGCATNGGNGCACGAAAACCTTCTTGGGCGATCCGTTCAATGCCGAGTGCNCTGAGTCCNTCAGCTAAAGCTTGGGANTGAAGACTNTGNCTGNTNTATCGNGCATCAAGNCCNTCTTCGCAAACTATTTTTAGGGATTCATTAAGTGCATAATTCATCGAAATAGGTGCTGTATGATGGTAAACTCGATCNTCNCCCCAATATTNNGAAATCATNCCCATATCTAGATACCAACTTGGNACTTTCGTGNTACGATTATGAATTGTGTNGATAGCTCGATCNCTGAAACTTACNGGTGAGAGNCCGGGCGGACANCTCATACATTTTTGCGTNCCACTATAAGCNGCATCNATACCCAGTTCATCAAGATTGACTGATGTGCCGCAGAGNGAAGTNACACAATCAACNACTAGCAANNTNTCNTGTGCTTTNGCCANTTCTGCGATCTCCACGAGNGGTTGCAAAATNCCGGTTGAAGTTTCAGCATGGACAATAGCAATTANTTTTGGTTTTACATNCTTGAGNTTNTCAGCNACGCTTTGTGGGTCAATNATNCGTCCCCAAGGTGCTTCNACNGTNTGNAGTTTGCCTCCGCATCTNTCAACAATATCAGACATTCTCATTCCAAANACACCNTTNACNCAAANAAGNACNTCNTCNNCTGGTTCAATTAGGTTGCANAAGGTTGCTTCCATGCCNGCACTTCCAGTNGCNGAAATTGGAAGTGTTAATCTGTTTTTAGTTCCGAAAACCTGACGCAACAATTTCATGTTTTCATCCATGATTTCAAGGAATACAGGGTCTAAATGCCCAATCATGGGACGGCTCATTGCTTCAAGAACTCGTGGATGAACATTGCTTGGGCCAGGTCCCATCAATATGCGTTGGGGTATTTGTGAATTATTATTCATCATGTTTCCTTTTGCTTTTTTACATGGTATGTTTAATTTCTATGGGCCTATTCATTAAATAGGATTCTTTTGCTGCCAATGCGATTTGTATTGCCTTTAGCCCATCATTGCCAACCACTTCCGGAATGGTGTCATTTTCGATACAGTGTAGAAACTTAACCATTTCTGTTAGATATGATGATTTGTAACGATCTAGAAAAAAATGCGGTAGTGGTGGTTGGTGAGATCCTTTGGCATTACTTAAAATGCAGGTGTCTGTTTCAACGTTTTCTGCCCGAATCATACCATTAGATCCAAAGACCTCGATGCGTTGATCATAACCATAAACTGCTTGACGACTGTTATCAATAGTGCCAAGCACACCATTGGCAAATTTCAGGGTAACAATCGCTGTATCAATATCTCCGGCTTCACCAATGGCTTTATCGATCATCACNCCGCCAGCTGCGTATACTTGGACCACTTCANTCTTAACAAGATAGCGNGCCATATCAAAATCATGAATCATCATGTCNAGAAAGATACCTCCTGATACNTCGATGTATGATATTGGAGGTGGGGCAGGATCTCGACTGGTGATTCTCAAAATATGTAGGTCACCAATTTCTCCTTTTAGAATTCTACTTTCTAATGACTGGAAGTTGGTATCAAAACGTCTGTTGAAACCAACTTGAAATTTTATGCCGTTTTTTTTGACGCTTTCCAAGGTTTTTTGCGTTCGATCTAAGTCGAAATCGATTGGTTTTTCACAAAAAACATGTTTNCCCGCACTGGATGTTTCTTGAATGATTTGTGCGTGTGTGTTTGTTGGTGAGCAAATGATTNCNGCATCTATCTCTGGATGATCAATGATTTGGTGATAGTCGTCGAAATAGTAGGGGATATTGAAGTTATCAGCGACTTTCTTTGCTAATGTTAGGTTAGTGTCAGCAAGAGCAACTAATTCGACGTGTGGGATGTGGGTGGTTAGATTCTCGGCATGAAGCTTACCNATTCGCCCNGCACCAATTAAACCAACCTTAATGTCTTTCATTGTAAAAATTCTGAGCAAGTTTTGTGAAGGTGTCAGCGTGATTAAGATTAACCATNTCAACACCCCATTCTAGNATTTCATGAAATGCCTTTNCGTCCTTTTGCTGATGGTAGATCATGATTTTAATATTATTGTGTTGACAAGTTTTAATTAAATCTTGGGTGATATTGTTGAGGGAGACCTCAATAATACTAGCACCGTAAATTTGATGACCATCGATCGCTTCGTCAATAGTCTTGACGTTAATCTTTATCGGTAGGCTTGGATCAAGTTGATGCATTGTTTTCAGCCATTCATCATTGGCCGACCAAAAAAAACATTCATTTTCAAGGCCAACATCATAAACAAGATCAATCAGTTTTTTTGGATCAGCAACTTTTACATCGAAAAAGACTTTTGCTTTCCCTTTTATCCATNTCAGGAGTTTCTCAAGTCGNGGAACCTTTTGGTNTGAGAATTCTGAATCAAACCAACTGCCGGCATCCAATTGGTCAATTTCATTGGATAATAGATGATGAATCTTCCCTTTACCATTTGTTGTTGATTCGAGTTCTGGTCCGTGGAANTTATATAACACACCATCTTTGCTGGTATTGACATCAACTTCAAGATAGTCTACTCCCCAACCAACACAAATCTCTGCAGCAGCAAAAGTGTTCTCCGGAGCATATTCGTTTGCTCCACGGTGACAGACAATTTCAATTTGCTTTTGTGGATGAGGCTGACTTTCTAGGGATTCGATGAGAGGGATTAGATCTANGGGGTACTCAATCGTGTGTTGTGGTATTTCCAAATCGTCGGCTGGGATTTTTGATCGACGTGGTGACCAATTGAGCCATACAGAGATAATTCCTAGAGCGTTTGCTCCTCTAATNTCACGTTCTAAATTGTTACCAACCATTAATACACGATTGTAATTGGTACGGTTGATGCCAAGTTGGTTCATGGCATNAACAAACATACGTTGATTGGGNTTNTTTACCCCAACTTCTCCTGATATNGAAAAAGCGTCAAATAAATGGTGCAGGTTGTGTTGNGTAAGAACGTTTTGAAAGGTTGCTGAGGGGCCGTCTGCTACTAGAGCGATACGATATCCAAGGCGTTTGATTTTGTGAACCATGTCNGCTGCGCCAGGAATTAGATCTGCTTCTAAAGTTGCCCCGTTCGCATCTTTTANCTCTGTTCCTTCGTCTACAAGTGTGTCTCCACAATCAAGGAGAACTGCGGCAATTTTGTTTTCCATGTTTTTATCTGAAATATATAGTTGGTCAAAGTNCAGCGCTATTNTGTAATCCTGATTGGATCTTTGTAATTTTACGGACTTTTCATTATTGGCTTGGTTGAAATTGGTTTTCTCGCTTTAGCTGAGATTTAAATTATGCATCAAAGCGTTCAGGGAGATTATCTGGAACTCCAATAACTTTAGATTGTGCTNATATGGGGAAAATCAGTATTCTATATCAAACATCATCNAACCTATANGNTGTCATTCTAACATGGACTTTAGATTTTTTCTAGTATCCCTGTGTGCATTGGTTTCNNAACACCATGCANATTNAAATGCTNATGGATNAAAAAACATAAGGTTNCAGCTGTNGTGTAATGGGTGGCTGATCTNTGNTAGATCTAGNTAATGTATAGGGTACAACATCAAATGCTGATAGAGAGATANTGTGCCAGCAGGAACTCATACCCAAGAGTGTGTTTCTGACTATGTCGTGAATCAACGGGATTCCAATCTTGCTACGCAGCGGAATCCAATGATGTACGATCTATGGTGCGGATCAGGGTAGAGTTGGTACATAACACGTAGAGGATCAGTAAAGTTGCACCATGATCCTCCGCGTAGCACATACGTGGAATGGTTGTTGCCTGATTGGTTTTGACACCATTCTGAAACGTTGCCTGACATATCAAACAAACCATAGCCGTTTGGTTTCAAACTACCCACAGGTGCAGTAGAATTATCCCACTTGTCCTTGCCACCTGTTCCTTCATAGTTCGCATACTCTCGTGCTAGATTTTTATCATCACCCCAAGGGAATTCTTTATCAATCAATCCACCTCTAGTTGCGAATTCCCATTCTTTATTTGTGGGTAATCTTTTTCCAGCCCATTTAGCGTATGCGCTTGCATCA
>NZUQ01000044.1 GCA_002697225.1 Candidatus Poribacteria bacterium | reverse complement strand
CCACCAGTTGATGATCCCTATTTATATGGGCAAATTGGAGCTGCTAATTCTATCAGTGATGTTTATGCCATGGGTGGTAAACCCTTGACCTGTTTGAATTTGGTTGGGTTTCCTTCGGACAAGCTGGAACCAGAAGTGTTACATGGCATTATTGAAGGAGCGCTAAGCAAAATCACTGAATCTGGAGCCGTTTTGGCTGGTGGACATACTACTGATGATGAAGAGCCCAAGTTTGGGTTAGCTGTGACGGGGATTGTCGATCCAAACAATTACTGGCGTAACATNGGTGCCAAGCCCGGAGACGTTTTGATTTTGACCAAACCTATTGGTAGCGGTGTTATTTTTAATGCTAACTTGAAAGGGTGGGTATCACCATCAGCTTTGGAAGAATGTATTAATATTATTACCACGCTCAACAAAGACGCTGCCGAAGTCATGGGAAACTTTGAACCTCACGCAGTAACCGATATCACAGGATTCGGATTGGCAGGACACGCCTTGGAAATGGCAAAAGGATCGGATGTGACACTTGAAATTCAGGTGTCCGACGTTCCCATTATGAATCAAGCTCTNGATATGTACCAGAAAGGAATGAGTACGGGGGTAAATGCTGCCAATCGTGCCTTAATTCAGGATTTTACTCGTTTTGAAAAAACTTTGCCTCCATGGCATCAAGAGATTTTTGTTGATCCTCAGACCAGTGGAGGTTTGCTGGTTGCGGTCAGCGAATCTGTTGGTCAGAATCTTTTGAAAGCGTTACACTCCAGAGGTATTGAAAACGCACGTCTTATTGGGCAAGTCACCCCTCTGGTGGAATCAAAACATTTAATCTTTACATAAAAGATATTTTGNTTAAATTATGAAGCCTCATCTCGCTGTAGATCAAAAACCGACACAAAGCCGAAAGATCTGCATGGTGACACCCGCCCCCACTTACTCTCGTAAAGGTAATCGTGTTACAGCACTCCGATGGGCTCGTATTCTGCGGCAGCTTGGACATCAGGTAACCGTCCAACAAAGTTATCAAAGACTCAAGTGTGACTTGATGATCGCCCTACATGCACGTCGTAGTCATGAGTCCATGGTTCGTTTCCGCCAACGGCATGCTAATTTGCCGTTAATTCTTGCTTTGACTGGCACTGACCTGTATGGTGACATCCATTTGGATGAATCAGCGCAATTATCTTTGAATATGGCGGATATGTTTGTGTTACTTCAGCCTGAAGGGATCAACCAGTTGCCGTTGTCCATGCACCATAAAGCCGAGGTGATATATCAATCAGTTACACCGCCTCCAGGACAGTTTCAACCTAAAAGAGGCGTTTTTGAGATATGAGTAATAGGGCACTTGCGTCCCGTGAAGGACCCTTTTCGAACTGCTGACGCAGTTCGGCTACTCCCTNCGTCTTCCCAAATTAAGGTGTTACATGCGGGNGCAGCTCTAAGTCCAGATATGGAATCAGAAGCCTTGGCTNAAACCAAATCNAACCCACGCTACAGTTGGTTGGGAGAATTGCCACGTTGGAAAACGTTGCGGTTATTAGCTGGTAGCCGTCTGTTAGTTTTGACTTCTCAGATGGAGGGAGGCGCTAACGTGGTTTCCGAAGCATTAGCTTGCTCTATCCCTGTTATTTCGTCACGAATATCTGGTTCAATTGGTCTCTTGGGAGAAGACTATNCTGGATACTTCCCAGTAGGCGATACACAAGCATTGGCTGATTTGCTTCATCGTCTAGAGACAGATCAGTCATTCTACTTGAGTTTGAAAGCGTGGTGCCACCGACGGAAAGAAATTGTCAGCCCTGATAGGGAAAAACAGAGCTGGGAATGTTTACTGCAAAAGATTTCAGCTCNTACAACACAAATTGAATAAAGAGACGTTTTAAGTCNTAATCCCTTTCTTCTACTCTGCTGAACTAGCTAACAGTTCTTCTACCTCATCTTTTTTAGGCCGCTTTTGTGTGTTACCATCACTTTGGCGTAATCCCCTTGGGATAATTATCCTATCTAATAATTCGAATAGTAAATGAATAAGTAGGGCTAGGAGAGCAACCGGTATAGCACCCTGNAAGATGTAAATTTCAGGCGCGTTGAGGTCGATACCGCTCAAGATTGGCTCCCCCAAACCACCAACACCGATGAAAGCCGCAATAGTTCCCAACGCAACAGTCATGATACCGCTGGTTTTAATGCCCGACAGTATGGTTCGGGATGCCATGGGTAGAAANATTTTTGTCAGCTGAGCACTTGGTTTAAGTCCGATAGCTGCCGCAGATTCGCGCAATTGAACNGAGATAGTCTGTAACCCTGTTGCGGTGTTGTGGACAATGGGCAATAGGGCATAAAGAACTAATGCTGTTATCGCATTTTTCTCAGATATGCCTAAAAACGGAATAAACAAAGCGAACAGGCAGAGCGATGGTATGGTATAGATAATTCCTGTTATCCCAAGAATTAATTGGCTGAATATTCCTGGTTGGCTGGCAATGATTCCCAGTGGAACACCAATCAGCACAGCAAAAATCATGGTCAGCAGAACCAATTTCAGATGCTGGAATGCGAATTTCGCGACTTTGCTCGTAAAGCTTGCACTTGTAGGAGTCAACATAGAATTTGANGGAGACTCTTGAGTTAGAGCAGATTTTATTTGGCTGAANTAGAGCGAAGCGGCAACAGTATAGTCTTTTTCTTTTTCGGCTTTCTGGTTCAGTTGCATCATCAGTTTTTCGTCGATTGTTTCTTCCAATGTCTTGATGATGTTGATGGATTTGGAGTCGATGTCATTTCGATAAAGAAAGACGGCATCGTACTTGGGAAAGAACTCCAAGTCATCGATTAATACTGTCAGCTCAAATTCCAGTAGTTTTGCATCNGTGGAATAGGCATCCATTAAATCAATGTCGTCATTTCTNAGAGCAACATAAGCCAATTCATGAGCCATNCCCTTNACGTTTTCCATCTGTAAGTTNTAGTGTTTGGATAGNCTNTTCCAGCCATCTTGTCGGTTAAGNAACTCGTGAGTCAACCCNGCNGTTAAAGAAGGATGNTTTTTCAGGTCACTGATNCGTTGAATTCCNAAANTTGATGCTTTATCTTGTTTCATNGCGATNGCGTAGGTGTTATTGAATCCCAGTTTCCCNGTCATAGACACNCCNTATGTTGNTAATNTCTNTTGCATTTGNTCAAANGTCAGNTCAGTTTCTGATTTTAGNATNGCTTGGCGNATAGTNCCTGTGTAATCGGGGTAGAGATCGATATCCCCATTNTTNAGAGCTTCCCAAACGATGATAGTTCCACCCATACGNTGTTTATGTTCAACGNTAACTGNGTTCTNTNGGAGNAGNTGTGCNNTGATNTCTCCCAGTACAACTGATTCNGAAAANTTNTTCGATCCAATAGTGATNTCTTGAGCTNTNATGNAACTGGNCAATAGCAAAATAATGATACAACATACGNATNGGNANTTAAGACGTAGGAAGGGAATCATATTTCGATCAAGCTCCTTTGGCTAGTGATAAATTTGGTGACGAACGTATCAGCTGGTTGATTCTTTAGTTGTTCAAGTGTGCCTTGTTGCATAACCTGTCCCGATTTGAGTAGCACAAGAACGTCACCGAGATACGCTGCCTCATGCAGGTCATGGGTAACCAATATTACTGTCTTTCCCAGACTTTGAAAGATATCCTTCAACTCTTGCTGAAGGCTAGAACGAACAATCGGATCTAAAGCGCCTAGCGGTTCATCCAACAACAAAACATCTGGGTCGAGGATTAGCGCACGCATGAGACTGACTCGCTGTCGCTGTCCACCAGACAGCTCTCCAGGGAAATTATTCAGTAGGTCGGGTGGAAAATCCGTTAGTTGGCATAATTCTTCCAAACGTTGCTGTGTTTCCGTTTGAGATTGTTTTAATTCTTTTGGCATAAGCAACACATTCTGACTCGCAGTCAAATGTGGAAATAGTCCTCCATCCTGAATGACATAGCCTGTGCGTCTACGGATCTCCAAAATATTGTGGGGTGAAATGATCTGCCCTTCGAACTCAATGATACCTAGAGTTGGTAAAATCAGACCGTTGATCAGCCTTAATATGGTTGATTTGCCACATCCGCTGGGACCAATCAAAGTAGTAACTTTTCCTTTTTCAATACTTAAATCAGTGGGACAAAGGGCAACTACGCTTCCATAGTTTTTGCTGACATTTTTTAATTGAATCATTTTAGCTTTCCTGTTTTAACTGAGGACGTAACATCACAATTGAGAACCACCCCTTTTCGTCTTGCCACTGTTGTTCTATTTCAAACCCAGCTGCTTGACTGATTTCGTTGAAATGTGTAATTGTATATTTATAGCTGTTTTCAGTATGAATATATTCATCTTCGCTTAAATTGTATGATTCTCCGGTGTCCCGAATAAACACAGACTGATCAACACGGCTAATCAGCCGCATTTCGATCCTGGATTCCGACTCCATAAACGGAGCCCAATGATCAAACTGATTAACGACAAAATTAGCACCAATTTCGCGATTAAGCCGAATCAATAGGTTTTTATTAAAGGCTTCCGTTACTTTGGAACTGTCGTTGTAGGCCGCTTCAATAATAGAAGTTTCTTTAACTAAATCGACACCGACAAGCAACCTATCTGATGGAGACATGTATTTCCCAACTTGTTGCAGGAAAATTGAAGCTTCGCCTGAATCAAAGTTACTAATGTTGCTACCCAAAAAGAGGATTAAAGCAGGACTGATACTTTGTTCTACTAAAATCGGCATGGCGGCCTGATACTCGGCCGCCATGGCAGTGACAGACAGCTGATTGTATTCCGTCAACAGTTGAATAGAGGACTGTAGCANGAACTNGGATGAAATATCGATAGGAATATAGTGTAATGTTGCTTGTTTTTCAAGAATAGCATCGATTAGCAGACGTGTTTTGTCAGAGTTCCCACTTCCGAATTCAACTAAAGAAAGATCTTGAGAAGNACCTTGTATTATCTCAGCNGCTTTGGCTTCAAGTATTTGTTTCTCAGTTCTTGTAATGTGATATTCGGGCAGCTGNCAAATTTTTTCAAACAGTTCCGAACCAACTGTATCATAGAATAACCAACATGGTAAAGATTTCTGGATTTGTGATAGACCTCTACGCACTGNAGAGATNATAGATTCCAATTGTTTGNTGGATTCTACNTCAACCAGATTGACACCAGAAACCACACGGCTTTTGTTTTGCAAGTNTATCNTCGTTNGNTTNGCTNCAAGTATCTTACTTGAAGAAACNACTCAAACTTCTAAATTCTAGAGTGNGATAACAATGAAGTTAATACGTTTGGAGATATTGATAAACATTTAGTTTGAAAGCTATTATTTGATTTGGATATCTAAATCGTCTTCATCTTCCTGGTTGGTCTTCAACCAAGTTTNCGCTGTTTTAATATGAGGTNAATCTGGATCGGCGTTTCGCCAAGATGAAAGAAAATTCTTATAAGCTTGAGTNGCTTTGATCTTTTTACCCGCTAATGCGTACGATTTGGCAATTCCAAACAGTGCATGCCCACTATTGGGTCGGAATGGTAAAACATCTTGGTAGGCCTTTCGGGCATTTTCCCAGTCTTGAATCCTAAGGTATGCTTTGGCCAAACTTTCTTGCACTGGACGAGGATAGAAGGGAGGATCACCCACAAAAGATTTTTNNCCTTTTTCTATAGCATTTTCAAACAGCTCAACTGCTTCTTCATGATTGCCTTTTATNCTTGCAACNTTCCCTCGCAATTCCAAAGATGCTATAGCTAGCCNGTTAATTTCGCGATCTGATAGACGCTGGTTGCCAGATTTGGATTTGTCAAAACTAAATTGCCAAAGGGAAGCGTCCAAAGCCATTGCCAATTGATTAGCTAGATTTACATTTCCTTGATCTAATGCAGCCATTGCCTTAGNGAANANTAGAAGNTGTTTTTGNAAATCTTTAGCCNTTNTGCTTATGTNTTTAGGNATCTCAATTAAGCTGTCCACAACGGCTTGCCAGAAACCAAATCGTAGATTAAAATCGGGNATAGTGAAAAGNGATTTACGCTCAAAGTACCAGTACCANGGTGANTCAGATACTTTATCNTTTGCTGTGTCTTCCNTTCTTTTTGAACTTAATGGCAATTTTNCTAGTNTTTGNCTCCATTTCATTCCNTCCTGATAACGACCAGATTCAGCACAGTTAGCAGCTATNAACTGCAGATTATGCCAGTAATTCCAATTATCTATTGGTTCGATGTTTTGCAGCCTAAGATAGTCTGAATCGGTTTTAGCAGAATCAGCAAAGCTTTGATAGGCTCTCTGATAATCACCTGCTTTGAAAAAGATATGTCCAGGCATATGAACAATATGACCAGANTTAGGGGCCAATTCAGCCAATTTCTCAGCACTGTTGAGTGCTGTTTCGGGATGTNCATCTTCCAAACCATGTATCCAGTAATGATGNGCACCGTGGTGATTCGGATGAGAATTTAAAATATTCCGTAAAATCGATTGGCTATAAATTGTTCCTTTCTTTGGACGCTTTTCTNTATCATATCCTCCAGATGTTCTACCGAGGTAACCTGCGTAAANCAGTTTGGCTTCCACATCGTCTGGNTATTGGTCAATTAATGTCTCCATCTCTCTGNCGTATCTTGTTCGATCATTCTTATTCAGTGCGGATGCGGCTCGGATATAGTATTGTTCGTATTGGTTAGCCTTAGGACTCAATTCAATCGCTTTATTTATAGCGGTTATTTGCATTTCGGTTTTTTGATTTTCCATAATAAGAGGCCTACTGCGAGATAATGCCATATAAATTCCCCAATAGGACATCGCACAGGAGTCATCGTACTGTATTGCTTTCTTAAACGCGCGTAGGGCTTCAAACCACCAAAAGCAGTGTAAGAGACTAAGTCCTTGGTTGAAAAATTTTTGGGTCATCTCAGATCGAGTAGTAATCAAGAGTGAACTATTCCCGATACCGTCAACCAATGCGGGAGATTTGTAAGGGGTAAAATAAGGCCAAAACGATTCAATGTCCGTTTTGGGTTCTTCTGTTTGTTGTTGGGATTGGTCAGAAGATAATACTGGGTTAAACACTAGCAGTAAGAATAGTGGAACTACCAAGTATTTCATAGATTGTCACAGCCCCGGATGCAAAGACAAAACATTTAGGATAATGCTTAACTNAAGTATGACCAGAAGAATTGTAGCACTAATTATAATGATTGACAATTCTATCTCGGTTAGCTTAAACCTTTGAATCTGATCATAAAAAGATCGACCAGCAGCAATCATAGCTGCGACTTGTTTCAAGTATGGTCTGCTGCGATAATTGTTGACAGTCCTCAGTTGATAATCTATAATCTGAAAACGCTATTTTGCTAACAGCATTTACCAATTTTGGAACTAAAGATTGAATGATAGCCNCGTGAGCCAAAAATCNATCCAACTTCTTAAAGACCTGACACAGGCCGATGCTATTTCCGGACATGAATTTGANGTGAAATCAATCTTTCGATCCAGATTGGAAAAAGCTGGGGNCATTAATCNAGATCGGATTGGCAGTATCTTTTGCACGAAGGTGGGTGATTCAGAGGCTCCTCGTNTTTTGCTCGATTCTCATATGGATGAGATTGGTTTCATCGTTCAGCGAATTACCTCTTCTGGATTTGTCAAATTCGTCACCGTCGGTGGATGGTGGTCTCATACGCTGTTGGCACAAAGAGTTAATATTCTAACCAAACGTGATAAGGTGCCAGGGATTATTGGCGCCACCCCACCACATCTGCTGGATAAGGGCAAACGCGATCAGGTAATGGATCTACAGGATCTTTATATTGATATTGGAGCGGAAGATCGGCGTCAGGCAGTCGAAGATTTTGGCGTGAAACCTGGTTGTGCCATTGTACCTGTTGGTCCTTTCCTTCCGCTAAAAAACCCTAAACTGTTTTCGGCAAAAGCCTTTGACAACCGTGTAGGTGTTGCTTTGGTTATTGAAACTCTTGAACAATTAAATAATCATCCTAACACCGCCATTGGCTGTGGTACGGTACAGGAGGAAGTTGGGTTGCGCGGAGCAACTACCATTGGGCACTCTACCCAACCAGACGTGGCAATTGTCTTAGAATGTCCTCCGGCGGANGATATNCCTGGTTTCGATAGCGATGCAACTCAGGGTAAGCTAGGTAATGGATGTCAGGTTCGATTATTTGATCCTACTCATATTGCTAATCCTCGGCTAGCTGATTTTGTTATCCAAACGGCAGAAGAGCACAAGATCNCACATCAGATCGCTATCCGTCAGTCTGGAGGTACGAATGCTGGGGCAATTCACAAAGGCCATGCGGGTGTTCCTTCAATTGTACTGGGTGTTCCTGCACGATACATTCACAGTCATGTGTCCATTATTCATATCGATGATTACCATGCAACGTTGGATTTAATTTTGAAATTGGTTAGCAGGCTGGATGAGTCGCTAGTCGATTCGTTGATTCAGTAAGAGGAGAAACGATGTCATATGCCTACACCCCGGGACTCTCAGTAGCATCAGCAACAACGGTGCGTAGTGTTCGCCGTTTACCTTTAGTGGGAGAAGTTGTATCGGGGATAGGCAATCAGGTAAAGGCGGAAGACATCGTTGCTAAAACAGATTTGCCTGGTAATGTTCGAATCTTGAACGTTGCCAATTTGCTAAGTATTGAAGTGGCCGAGATAAANGAGTACATGTTAAAGAAAGAGGGTGACTTGGTTGCTCAAAATGAAATAGTTGCAGAAACAAAAGGTTTGTTTGGTGTGTTTAAGTCACAGGCCATATGTCCAACCGATGGTAGCATTGAGAGTATCAGCCAGATCACTGGTCAAGTTTTGATTCGTGAACCGTCAATACCTGTGGTGGTCAGAGGTTATGTTGATGGTACAGTTGTTGAAACCTTACCTGAAGAAGGTGTTGTTGTTGAAACATATGGGACTTATATCCAAGGGATTTTCGGAGTAGGTGGAGAAGCGGTTGGAGACCTTGATGTGATCGTTGATAATGCTTCGAGCTTGTTAACGCCAAACCTAATTGATGATTCTCACCGAGGGAAAATTATCGTTGGTGGTTCAATGGTTAACCTCGAAGCAATACAATTAGCTATTGAGAAAAATGTCAAGGGTATTGTCTGTGGTGGTATTAGTGATAAGGATTTACATGATTTGCTTGGTTACGAATTGGGAATAGCTATCACCGGCTCAGAAGATATTGGGATCACTTTGGTGGTCACTGAAGGTTTTGGCCAGATTGATATGGCCCAGCGGACGTTTGATCTACTGCGGCAAAGACAGGATATGCAAACATCAATCAACGGGGCCACACAGATTCGTGCCGGTGTTGTTCGACCAGAGATCATTATTCCATTTGAAGAGACCGAATCAACAAAAGGGGCTGAAGTTCCGGCGAATGTACTCGAAATTGGGACCCAAGTGCGTGTTATTCGGGAACCCCATTTCGGGAACCTTGGCCAAGTTTCCGCCCTTCCTACAGAACCTCAGCAGTTGGAAAGCGAGGCCAAGGTGCGGGTTCTCGAAATCACCCTAGAAAATGGAGCCCAAACGGTTTTGCCTCGAGCTAACGTGGAAATTATAGAAGTGTAATATTGTTCTGATTATCAGAGAAGTGGATGACAGTGGGAAATTGACAATGGCCAAAACTCCAAAAAATAAAGTTAATCAGAGTCAAGAGATTACGAAGACAAAACCAGTAGTATCCAAATCTTCCAAAAGCTTCATGGAAAGAAGCCAGCAGGATNTNCAGAGTTTTCAGGCTGNCGCCGAACATATCAGTCAGGCTGTTGAGGCATTGGATAATAAGAAATTCGATCAGGCTATTGAGCAATTTCAGAAGGCCATACAGCAGAATCAGGAATCAGCGGAAGCTCATTTCTATTTGGGATTNAGCCATTTCATGCTTGAACAGTATGAAGAAGCAGTCATATCTTATAAAACAGCCATTGCCTGTGAACCTGGTGATTCGATGATNTACTTACATTTAGGAGTTGTCTGCCAAATACTTAATCGGNTGGAGGAAGCGGCCGAAGCTTATAAACACACTATCGCGCTTAACCCNGATGATCCGGAAGGCTATTCCCGACTAGGGGCTGTTTTGTCAGATCTTGGGCAAAGAGATGAAGCACGTATTGCTTTCAAGAAAGCACTCGCAGTAAAATTGAACGCTACAGATTCTTGATTACCAATCTTTAAAAGCGTATGTTGGTTTCCCGCTTACCAATCCGATAATTCCCCANATACTTCCAATTGAAAAAGCACCTAAAACCAACCCCAGAAAGAAAGGAAATGCTTTTCGATAAGCTCGGATTCCTCCATGTCTGAGAATCACCAATTTAATTACCCAGCCAAGAAAGAATGGGAACCACAGTTTATCGAAATGATAATAGCCAGCTAATGGGTAACCTAGCGGATGAATTGGCCACCATAGAAATCTGAGTCGCATGATAGTGTTGATTAAGACGAAAACGACACCGAACCCCGTAGCTACAAGAAACATAATATCTGCTTCAATTGGACGTGTNATCCATCTTTCCATCACTGTATAGGCTGACACTCCACGCCATGCGCCGACACCACCCCATCTGTAATTCATCTGCAAAAATGCCCANAAGGTGATTATAGACCCCAAAAAGGTAGCCAGTACCATCATTTTCCAGAGATGCCGTGTATTAATACCTGATCTGTCTGCTAGCTTGAAACTTTCCAGTGTGAATGGCATTGGNTTATTCCGCAACTCTTTGGTTGCTGTCCACAGTGGTGCTGCTACCGTAAGCGTTTGTCGTGTTATCCGTCGACTTCCCACTATGGCTACGATGAGTTGTAGGGGGCCAGAATAATGGATGCCTTGCAAGGGAGGTCCAAGTTCTGCCCGCATCCGCGTAAAGGCAAACATAATCACAAAGTAGACGATGAAAAATGAGAAGGAAAACAAGATTGACATACCAGCCCACGCGAAGAATCCCACTATGAAAATTGTACCTCCGATCATGCCTGCCAACGCGGTTCGATATCGCATCGGTTCGTTTCGGTCATCAACTTCTTGCTTTATCTGCCAAGCGTGGTATATGGCATTGGTAATCGGTTTTCTAGCCAGCCATATGGACACAAAAGAGATTCCCAGATATCCTCCTAGGATCTGCTGATCGGGTAGTGGGTATCCTGGCACATTGATCCCCAACATAGTGCCAACTACCCGTTGTATTTGCCAAACAAAAAATAAAAACCAGCAGGAAAACAGAAGATCTAATGGGATCAGGAATGCTAAACCGATCGCGTATGGATTCCAGTACATCGTCATTCTGCTAATTGCATTTAGTGGTGGTGAGGTAAAATGGGTTGATAATTTATAACTAAGTGTGAGAGAGGGGATAAAGGGGAAAAGATGGCTTAGCCCATTAAGTAGGCAGGTTCCTCCTGCCACCAAGGTGCCAATCCAAAAAAGTCGATTGCCAAAAAACAGACCACCTTCAGTTTTGACGGTCATTTCGAAAGGAAGGTGGACTAGCGGATAACTCAGCTTTTCACGATCAATCCACTGTTTTCGTATAAAAACGGTGATACATAACATGGTGAAGACCAAGACTGTTAGATAAATTGACCAGAGGATCAATGGTTGCAGCCAAGCGAAAACATATTCTATCTGGTAGAACGATGATTCCCCTTCAATAAATTCGCGAATAATCTTATCATCGTTAATGGTTAATTTTGGAGGGACATAATTCCAAAAGATTGAGTTCCAATCGTTCTCCGGTGTGGCAAACCAGTGAGCAGTGATCAGAGTGCAAAAGATGGTCTGACTGAAATCATGACCACTGACAGTAATTGCCATGATCAAGATAATGTAGATTGTTAAAAGTTCCTTCTGTCTTAAGGCAAGATTTGGTGTCAATATCTGCAGTGGAACGTTAAACATGACCACGAGCAACAAACTGAAAATAGCGTTGAAGAAGATAGCCATCGTTGTTGGATATTGAGTGCCCCAGACCGTTTCCCATTGTACAACTAAATAGACGTTGGCTGGTAAGAAAAGCAAGGCGATCAGTACCGCCCTGAAAGTGACGCCGCGGTTGTCTTCAGAATGTTTTAGCATTTACTGTTTAATTAGGAAAAGGTTGTGATAGTAGAATCGTTGGAAATTTTCAAAGGAGTTGGAGGGAGTACTTCAATCACTAATGAGGAAAAAGCAGGTGTTTGCTTTTTCCTCATTAGTGTAGTGTGTTAAGATATAATCTGTTATCTTTAACACTGGCAATGTTGGTGTTTCAGTTAACGTGTTAGCTCAGTCCATAGCGCGCGGTAAAAATTCATGAGGCGAATTGGGTCTGAACTGCCAGCAATTTCAGCTAATGTGAATCCTTGATACCCCGATTCCTTCAGTGATGTAAAAAGTTCGCGCCACGGGTATTCTGTACGATGCAATTCAGTGATATGCACCAGACCGATTTCACCTTTCACTAGGTTGAACGGTTTTTGTATAGAGCCATCTTCTACCTCACCGAAATTCGAGTTCCAGCAGACATAGACATTTGGATGGTCAGCCACATCCATAATTGTACGAACATGACGCAGTTCAGATGTTCCACCGCCATGAACTTCTAGCCGGATTTGGACGCCTAGGTTATTGGCAAACTCGCCACATTCACGTAGTGAGTTACCAATTTGCTCCAGTGTCTGCTCGACGGAAACTTCCTGAGGCAACCCGTTTGGTCTGACTTTAACTCCGGGTGCTCCAACATCTGCTGCCAACTTGGAATATTCTTTGGTACCCTCGATATTCTGGCGGACAATGTCTTGGTCAATGGAATGATAATCAAAAGCTGATCCTAGTCCGGCCAACTCAACTGGTGAATCTCCAAAAGCTTGGAGGATCTCTTCACGCTGGCTGGCCGACAGTTCAACTTCCACTTTGTGTGCATGAGTGGTCCGGAGTTCAACACCTTCGAATCCCGTATCTTGGCAATTTTTAATAATAGTAGGTACATCCCAATCTTTGGCCATGTTGTAAGTGACTAATCCAAGTTTCATAGAAATTCTCCAATTCTTGATAGTTAATTTATTTAATCAAAGCCCTGAAATATGAATACTGAACTTTGTTATGTTTTAAATTGATGATGGTGGTGTCGAAACAATGGCGATATTCTTGGGNCCNTTGAAATTTAGAACGATNTCCTGATATCGCACATGGTTGTCTCGATAAAAATTCTTGATTGCGATCAATAACTCTTTTTGGCCACGTCGATGTTGATCCCAAAANTTACAGCATGGAATCATCACTACCGGTCGAATTAGGGCTGACTCTCCCAATTCACGTAACGCACCATCCGGATGCAACCCAATCAGCAAATCATAATAGTCGGCCATTTCCGGNAGAAAAGGTTCTTGACGATGTTTGATACCTTTGACCGATGTTTGGCGTGGATCTATTAACTCACAGTCTAAGTTTTTTTTATTCAATATACGTGTTAGGATTCCTTTGCCGCCAGCTACGTCAGCAATGTGGCGTACCTGTTTCCCAAACTGAGTTACTACAAAGTCGGCAACTACCTGAAACCGGTTGGGGTCTCCATACACTAGATGTTGTTGTCTCGACATCAATTACTACCAACATTTAAACTCAAATAAAATCTTGGGTGTCAGGTTGATAATCGTGTTTTATTGAGTTTCGTGGAACCTAATCTCTAGCTGAAAATTTATCTCAGACATGCCGATTTGTCAACGACTAAATGGGTGTTCTCATGACTTGACTCTGGTTGATTGCTATGCTAAACTAGCCTTGAATGGGTGGGGCGGCTCAAATGATTCTGACAGTTGATATTGGCAATACGACTATTCAACTAGGTGTTATTGCAGGAAATCAAATTCAGGATCGCTGGAGACTTCAAACCAACCGGCTGAAGTTATCAGATGAATATGCGGTACAGATATTCGAATTGTTCCGTTTAAATAATGTCGTTGTATCGGGTTTTGAAGCAGTAGTTGTCAGTTCCGTTGTACCTTCTGCTGGTAGGGAATTCACTGCCATGTGCCGTCGCTATCTTGAGATTGAACCCGTTGTTGTGTCACCCGACCTTGATTTAGGTATTGATTTACGTGTTGATCAACCGGAAGAGATTGGGGCGGACAGGATAACAACAGCTATTGCAGCCTTTTCGGAATATGGGGGACCGCTAATCGTTGTTGATTTCGGTACAGCGACTACCTTCGATGCTGTGGCTGAGGATGGGGCTTACCTTGGTGGGGTAATCGTTCCAGGCATCCAGATATCAATGAATGCTTTATTTGATCAGGCAGCACTTCTCAGTAGAGTTGATCTGTCAATGCCCCCACAGGTTATTGGTACCACTACCAAATCATGTATTCAATCGGGATTTTATTTTGGGTTCTTATGCCAGATGGAAGGAATCATTGATCGAATTAAAACGGAGTTGAACACCGAGGTCAAGGTCATCGCCACTGGAGGATTGTCGTCGTTAATTGCTGGTAGTTCTGTCAAGATCGATGTTGTTGATCCTGATCTGATGATAAAAGGTCTTTATACAATTTTTCGACGGATCCAGGAGAAAAACAGATGAATCAGAAACAGATCTATATCGTTTCGGGTGTTGCCTGCTTCATCTTGCTTGTTTTAGCAATTTTGCTAGGGAGTTCTCGTGCCACGCTGAATGATATCAATCAGCAATTTATTATTGTTACTGATGAGAAAACTCAACTGGAAGACGAATTGGATCGAACGCAACGAGAGCTTGACGCTAAAGTTAGACAAATCCAAGCGCTAAAAGGAATGATTAAAGATATTCAAGGGGCTGGCTCCGATTCTCCTTGAACCATCCATAATTGAGATTTACCCGGCTAGTTTTGATAAATCTAACGAGTCGAAAAAATATTGCTTAGTGTCCCCTTCTGTAACATGATTGTGCTCCGCTTATCATGGATAACCGATTGTGTGCATAATCCGAAAATTATATAAATCCCTCTGTTTGATTTGCCCAAAATTCATGTGAATAATGAGGGATTCCACTTCCCTTGTAAAAACCAGGAGTCATAATTGTTATCAAGAAAGATTTATGCTTTTTTAATCTCAATTTTACTTTTTGTTTGTTTGCTGTCAATGGTTCTTTCAGCTGAAGCTGAGAAAAGGTTGCCAGCAAGAGGACAGAAAGGTATGGTTAGTACTTCTCACCCATTGGCATCTGAAACAGGGATAGAGATACTGAAGCAAGGAGGAAACGCAGTAGATGCTGCTGTGGCGATCGCTTTTGTCCTTGGTGTGGTAGAGCAATACAGTTCAGGGATTGGTGGGGGAAGTTTAATCTTGATTCGTCTAGCTGATACTGGTGAGGTTCTATCTGTAGATGCACGCGAAACGGCACCAAGGAAATCGAAGCGAGACATGTATCTTCGTGATGGTAAGGCTATGCCCAGCCTAAGTAGGACTGGAGTTCTGGCTGGCGGGACCCCTGGTACAGTGGCTGGATTGGCACTGATTTTGAGAAAGTACGGTACCATGTCATTGGCAGAAACGATGGAACCCTCCATACGTTATGCTGAGGATGGCTTCAAACTGACTCAACGACACGTCAATGCTATCAAATCAAGCAGGAAAAAGCTGGAGAAATTCCCTGAAAGTACCAAGGTCTATCTTCCAAACGATAAATTGCCGGAACCCGGATCATTACTGGTACAACATGATTTGGCTGCCTCATTGAAATCAATCGCAAATAATGGTCCGAATGCCTTTTATCATGGAGAGATTGCAACCAAAATGGTGAAGTTCATGGAGAAAAACGGAGGATTAATTACCGCTACCGATTTGGCTTTGTATCAAGCTAAACTTAGGCAACCGATCCATGGCACCTACCACGGATACGATGTCTATTCAATGCCCCCGCCTAGCTCTGGCGGTATCCATGTGATACAGATTCTCAATATNCTGGAGGNTTACGATCTAAGTANAACTGAGCGNTACGNTGCTGAGTTTACCCACCTGCTGGCAGAAGCAATGAAACTGGCCTTTGCNGACCGTGCTCACTTCCTCGGAGATTCAGATTTTGTTGNTGTTCCGGTNAANGGACTGATTTCAAAGTCTTACTCTNACAAACAAAGGTCGAAGATTAATACCGATCNAGTACTGGATCTTGAAAAACATGGAAATCCATTNCCTTANGAAAGTGAGAANACGACACATTTTTCAGTATTGGATCAAGATGGCAACGCAGTATCCATTACTCAAACTGTCAATACCTCTTTTGGATCTGGAATGATCATCGAAGGCACCGGAATTATCCTCAACAACGAGATGGATGATTTTAGTGCTCAACCAGGCGTTCCCAACGTTTATGGTTTGGTTGGTGCTGAAGCGAATTCGATCGAGCCTCAAAAAAGGCCGCTAAGTAGCATGAGCCCAACCATTCTGGTTAAAGAGGACCAAACGTTTATGGTGATTGGCAGTCCAGGTGGTCCACGCATTATTACTACCGTGGTACAAGCCATTATCAACGTTATTGATTATGGAATGGATATCCAGTCAGCAGTTGATGCCCCCCGGATTCATCATCAATGGAAACCAAACAAAT
>NZUQ01000043.1 GCA_002697225.1 Candidatus Poribacteria bacterium | reverse complement strand
ATGCTCTTTATCATCAGGCTTTTTTGCTAATTTAAATGTTTTTTTCAATGTTTGAAAATTGAATATTTCAAAATCAAGTCCATCAGGGAAACTTGCTTTATAGGCATTTGTTACAACATCATACTTAAAGTTATTATTATCTAACAAAATTTTATCAAGGAATTGGTACTAGTTTCAGCGGTTCGGTTTGATATAACCCCGCACAGGAATGTCAGGTAATTTATGACCATGTGCAATCATTAGCTTAACTTGTTTCCTCTGTGATAGAATGAAACCCAGTTCCAAAATTTCCTGTTTAAAAGGCTATGTATTGATAGTATTAGGTTCTTAAGCATTTGTAAATCAAGATTAGAATTGGTTTGAAATTAGGAAGAAATGGCACATTATACTGAGTTGTCACTAGATCATCTGGAAGCGCTTGCAGATTTTTGCAATGCCAATTGTGAATTCCACCAAGGACAATTTGAACCAGAAATCATTAAGAGACGTATATTTGATGATCCGGACTACCAAAATGAGCATGGGTTTTTATTATTCCATAAGGCAGAAATAATAGGTTGTATGATCGGGGTGGTTCGAGGGAAAGAAGGTTGGATCAAGCTGTTTGGAATAGATCAAGNCTATCGNCGTNAAGGGTTTGGCAANNNAATGTTGNNANANCTGGAGGCNCTTTTCAAGTCTGNAGGNTGNAGTCAAATNCATGTTCTCAANGCNGCNCCTTATTATTTAACNCCTGGNNTNGANGTNCGNTATACNGANGCNTTTTGCTTTNTACATTCGAANGGTTANCAANTANATAACTATGTTCANAANATGAGTGTTNATCTACNNAANAATGANTTTGANTTCTCNCAATCTGAGAAAGTTATTATCANACNTNGNGNTGNNAATCGNACGATTAGACTCNGCAANACCAANCGNAATACNNCCAATGGGTTTNAGATACTTGGGGAGAAGGGTGGNCNGCAGAATCCTGTAATGGACTAAANAATNATCCANTNACNACTTTTNTNACNNNGGATAAACATAAAGNAATCCGTGGTTTTGCNTCNTACGATGTTACTATGTTTCGTGGAGGCTTTGGCCCAACAGGAGTTAGTAAAGAATTACGCGGCTTAGGAATAGGGAAAGCCTTATTATTACGTTGTTTGCTAGATATGAAACAGCGTGGATATCCTCGGTGTGAGATTGGATGGGTTGGACCAATTTCGTTCTACGCTCACACGGTTGGTGCCANGATATGTGCCACCTTCGTGCAGGGNAGTAAAAAACTTTAAAATGGGGAGCAGTATGATCAAGCCAGAAACGTCTAACTTACTCAATGATTCAATGTTCATGAAAGCATGCCGATGTGAACCTACCGACTANACGCCGATTTGGCTGATGCGTCAAGCTGGAAGATATATGAAAGAATATCGTGCAATCCGGGAAAAGGTGCCTTTTCTGGATCTTTGCCAGAATGCTCAACTAGCGGCTGAAGTGATGATAACGGCTGTTGAACGTATTGGTGTTGACGCAGCTATCATTTTTTCTGATATTTTGCTTATTTTGCAGCCAATGGGTATGGATCTGGAATACATCAAGGATGAAGGACCCGTTTTGCATAACCCAATTCGTACATTCGACCAAATTAGGAATCTGCGTGAAGTAGAACCAGAAGAGTCTTTGAGCTTTGTGTTTGATGTCGTTCGCTCTACACGGGCCATGCTCCAACCAAATATTCCATTGATTGGATTTGCGGGGGCGCCCTTCACCGTGGCGAGCTATATGATAGAAGGCGGAAGCTCAAGGAATTATGCAAACACAAAAACCTTAATGTACAACGAGCCAAGCGCATGGCATGATTTGATGTCGTTGATTAGTTTGGCTACTGCCAAGTACTTAAATGGTCAAGTAAGTGCTGGTGTGCAAGCGTTGCAACTTTTTGATAGCTGGGTAGGTTGTCTTAGTCCATCTGACTACCGCGAATTCGTATTGCCCTATACAAAATCTGTTATTGATGCCATTTTTGATGGGGTCCCACTAATCCATTTTGGTACTGGAACTGCGATGTTACTTGAACTCATGAAAGAAGCAGGTGGTCAGGTAATTGGGCTAGATTTTCGAGTGGAACTCAGCCAAGCATGGGATAGACTTGGACAAGTCTCGGTACAAGGAAATCTTGATCCATGCGTTCTTTATGCTGATTACCCAGAAATTGAGAAACGCGCCAAACAGGTATTAGATCAAACTGAAGGTCGGAACGGTCATATTTTTAATCTTGGGCACGGTATACTACCAACTATGTCCGTTGACAAAGTAGTTGCCTTGGTTGACTATGTCCATAATCAGAGTGGTAAATTGTGAATCAATACGATGGCGTGTTTCTAATTGGCTTCGGTGGGCCGACTCCCGGTTGTTGCAAGCGGTTGGATCCCTGTCCAGGAGACGAAGCACTCTGTTTTGTTCAGTGTATCGTTGGTGCTAATAATATGAATCGAGTTGAAGAGGTCGCTAAGCATTACAATGAGTTTGGTGGTTTCTCTCCATTCAATGAGCTNACTTTCAAGCAAGCTGCAGCTTTGAAAGACGTTCTGAAAAAACAAAAACTNGATCTTCCAGTTTATGTCGGCATGCGTAATTGGCCACCGTTTTTTGGTGAAATCATGGAGCAAATGGTTGCGGATGGATCTAGGAATGTCATTGGGATTATATTGTCATCTTTCCAGTCCAGTGCGAGTTGGGAACGCTATCAACAGGAAGTACAGGATGTTGTTAACACTTTAGGAAATGGGTCTCCGGTTGTCCACTATATAGAACCTTGGTACGAAGAAGATGGTTTTGTCGACGCTGTTACTGATTTGATACGGTCATCGTGCCTAGGTTGGAGTTATGAACGGTTTAAAAAAGCAGATCTGATCCTGACTGCGCATTCTATTCCTCAGGTCGCTGCGGAACGGTCGCCTTACACAACACAATTCCTCGAAACTGCAAAGTTGATTGCTTCTCGACTTGACAAAGACTATGAAATTGCCTATCAAAGTGCCCCCGATAATCCTCCTATTCCCTGGACTCAACCGACTATTGAAAATCTCATTGAGTCAAAAAAGGGAAAAAATGTTGAAGATATAATTGTATCTCCGATTGGCTTTTTGTGTGATCATGTTGAAGTACTTTACGACCTTGATATTGCAGCCCAGAAAAAAGCGCAATCGTGCGGGATAACTATGGTTCGATCAGGAACAGTGGGCAACCATCCACTCTTCATTGAAATGCTTGCAGATCGAATTGGAAACATCCTGTCTAATTCAAAAAAGTAGCTCTTCACTCAGGCAGGAAGGACACCAATATTTTTCGATGTGCTGAACAACCAGTTTTGTGCCTTCGTCATGGCTGACATAAGGTGGCATCTTTGGATTATACATNGAATCTGTCATGTCACGAACCAGAACGCAATTAATTCCCCAATTTGTCATTTGACGAATGGCAAATGTTCTACCTAAAATACACATGTTCACGGCTACTCCCATAATAAACATATCTTTAATCCCAGCATCCACAAAAAAACTATAGACCTCATCACCGTTGTCTGAAATCAGATCGTCTTCGGCAATTCGAATAGCATCATGCTGATGGGTCCATGCACGGTAAGGTTCTGGTGATGGNTNGTCTTCACAACCATCGTCAGAGGCATCAACTGGTAAGGGAGGATCAGTGATNTGTAATGAGTCAGGTGGNTGAACGCGAGGTAGNCTGATCATTCTTTGGCGTTGCGGTAGATCTCTATAGAAGTCCATGCAGTCAGATGGAGAATGTATGATCCGAAAACCTTGGTTTCGAGCAGACTCAACAATAACCGACATCTCGTGGGCAATCTGATTAAAGCGGTTGGTAGATATTGTACACCAATGGAGATCCCACATGTCGCAGATCAAAATAGCTGTTTTAGTGGGATCAAAAAGCCTTTTGAAATGTACTTCTTGCCAAGTATCTGAACCGTGGAAAATGTCTTTCTGGGTGCGAAGCGTAATCTCGATCACAGCAGTTTTCTTATTGAACATTATATGTGCGGAAATATAAGTCTTCAATATAAGTTGCTAAAAGAAGATCCTCAGGATCTGTTTTGGGATTTGCTCTGGAAAATTCCTCCCGAGTAATTCGATTAAATTCAATCCTGAAGTGCGATCGCATTTCCTCTCTCACTAAAGGATTTTGGAGTTCAATAGCTGTTTTATTACTGATAACTGTAATCATTAAATCCTTTATCTTAGCACGGGCGACCTTGGCATAACCTTCCTTTTTTTGAGTTAATATATGTTTCCCAGTAGGTATAGACCCAACTGCCTGTACCATAAAAAACCGGATACTATCTCCGCTTGGATTCGCGATATTACCACGCGCTTCGTCGAAGGCATAGACCGTCTTATTTTCATCAGATAGCTTGAGCTCCTGATCAGCCTTTTCTGTCTGGTGCGGTAAAGATGTTATTGGTTCTCGAGCAAAATAGTAAACGGCGAAAACCGCTGCTATTACAAAAACAAGTAGGACGACGGNAAAGAAGATAATCGTTTTCATCATCTGTATNGCTACTTAGAGATCCANCCTCCACCAANAACCATATCATCATGATAGAAAACGGCTGCCTGCCCGGGAGTAACAGCTCTCCGTGGATTATCGAATTGAACTTTNGCTGATGTTTTACCTAATGGAAGGATTGTTGCCATTTCNCCTGAGTCTTTGTAGCGAATTTTGACTTTGGCTCGGATNGGTGATTCCAATTTACCAATTGAGATTAGATTCAAATCTTCTACCTGCATGCTGTCTCGCATCAGGTTTTGCGATTCTCCAACGACAATTGTATTATCTTTCGTCCGAATTTGCGTAACATAAAGTGGTGTTTGGGCAGAGATTCCAAGCCCACGACGTTGNCCGATTGTATAAAACGGAACACCTTGATGCTCACCGAGTTTCTCGTTATCTTGGTTGATGATAGATCCCGNCTGAATTCGTTCAGGAATTCGNTCTTTCAGAAACCGTTTATAATTATCATCTGCNATGAAACAAAGTTCTTGGCTCTCTGGTTTATCNGCTGTCAGCATATTATACTCATGCGCAATCTCTCTTACTTGNTTTTTGTTAAGTTCGCCNAGTGGCATAATTGCACGGCTGAGNTGNTCTTGGGTCAAAGAAAACAGAAAGTATGATTGNTCTTTCTGTTGGTCAACACCACAGCGTAACAGATAACGNCCGCTCTCTGNATCTTGTTCAATGCGCGCATAATGCCCTGTAGCTACGTAGTTGTAGCCNAGNTGATCCGCTTGGTCGAGCAGTTTTCCGAACTTTAAATCNTTATTGCACATTACGCATGGACTGGGTGTACGACCAGCAGTATATTCATCCACAAAATAGTCAACGATACTCTTCCGAAACTGATTCGTATAGTTGAAAGCATAGAANGGNATGTTTAACAACNTGGAAACACGGCGTGCGTCTTCCACACCTTCAAGCGAGCAGCANTTCGGCTTATCTGTGTCAAATTCAANAGTATCATGGTTACCAAGCCTCATGGTCACAGCTATTACATCATAACCAGCNTTAACCATNAAGGCTGCTGTCACNGAACTGTCNACGCCACCACTCATAGCTGCAATAATTTTTTTACTCACTTTTGGCCTAACCNTTCANCGAAGTTTNAACNATTGTATCCGATTCCAGTTTAATCACTGTAGCAACACCTGTGTTCAAACTTCCAGATCGATATCCTTGCAGATCGAGCGCCACGAAACTATAACCAAGTGATTTAAATTTCTGGTCAGTTTGCCTTCGAATGTTCTTTTGTCTCATCATATTAATACCATCTTTGTCAAGTTCTATCCTGGCAAAGTCATCATGATGNCTAACCCGAAACTGGTGGATACCAAGGTCATACAGAAATTGTTCAGCTTGATCCACCTGNCGCAATTTTTCTCGTGTGATTCTAGTCCCATANGGGAAACGGGATGATAAACANGCAAAGGCAGGTTTGTCCCACGTTTTTAACTTCCATTTCTTTGATGCTTGNCGAATATCTGTTTTCGTTAAGNCNGCTTCAATNAGTGGTGCTCGAATTCCCATCTCTTTGGCNGCATCCATGCCGGGACGATGATCTCCGATATCATCTGGAATTGCNCCATAAACTATTGTCCCCATATTATACTTTTCTGCAATTACCTTAAGCTTATCGAACAGCTCACTTTTACAAAAGTAGCAGCGGTTAATTGAATTATTTACATAGCCCTCAATCTCGAGTTCACCGGTACTAACTGTTTCAAGTCGGATACCAATTTCTTTAGCAATTTTTTGTGCCGCTTTCATCTCACGTTCAGGATACGAATCAGAAATTGCGGTCACTGCTACGGCATTGTCACCAACTGCCCTATTTGCTGCTTCTGCCAAAAAGGTACTGTCCACTCCACCTGAGAAAGCCACAATAAGACGTCCATATGATTTTAGAATTTCATCCAGATGATCTAATTTTTGATCGAACGTTAACATAACATTTCCTCTGTCAAACACTTAATTGGCTTTTGCAACCAGCCGATTCTCATTAGTATACCTAATTATAGTTGGATGAAACATAGCCAAAATCACCTTTACTTCGCAACCATTAGACGAGTGGAAAATAAACCTGTTTAATATTTCCTGTTTTGGGGATAGCAGGCGCAATTGATAACAAACAAAAAAACAGCTATCTGGTTATGCGGGAATCTCGGCATGTTCTTGTCTGATTTGACGCAATTTTGCTTTCAGTCGCTTTTGCTTTTTCCGACTTAAATGATCTATAAACAATATACCATTTAAATGGTCAATCTCATGTTGCAGCACACGTGCCAAAAGTGATTCNTCTTCAATAATTATTTCCTCGTCGTCCANGGTGCGNGCAGAAACAATTATCTTTTCTGGTCGTTTTACTTCAGCCTTCAATTCTGGGATACTCAAGCACCCNTCTTCAATAANAGATTCTCCTTCCTGTTCTAGAATTTCTGGATTAATNAAAACAATCGGAGCATTATCNGGATCGTCTCGGTCAATATCAATAACAATCAGNNGTCTCAGAATTCCTACCTGAGTTGCAGCTAAGCCAATCCCAATTGGATTGCTGTACATGGTTGCCAGCATCTTTTTTGCTATTTGATGATCNTCTTCTGTAATTGCTTNGATAGNNAAAGCTCTTTCGTGTAAAANNGGATCTCCATACATCCGGATACGGTAGATCTCATCGTCCTCTNANAAATGGAAATCGAGTTTTCCATTTTCCTCTGTTAGGTTATCTTCCATCAACTTTGATTTCCTTAATTTAGTCAAAACTCGTTAATCATATCACTACAAAAATGTACTGGTCAAGGAAAACAGCTTAAGCTNATGGGTTACTTNCTCCTTTCCTGAAATGTTGCAACACATTCATCATGAAGAACTCCATTAGTTGCAAGAAAGGCAACAGCANCGCTATNGTAAGCTGNGGAATCNTTGGGCAATGGAAAGATTGGAGTGCCCTGTGGTGATGAGATCTTCCCTCCAGCTTCTGCGAGGATTACCGACCCCCCGGCGATATCCCATAGCTTGGTACCAAGATCGGTTGTGCCATCAAAGAATCCAGATGCAACTGCGCATANCTGTAAAGCTGCTGATCCCAAGCTACGCCCCTTTAGAAAATAACTGATAAAATGATGATTGGTGTGCAACATGCGAGAGGCAAATCCAAAAAGTCCATCCGGTGATATTTTAGCATTCAGATTAACTGAAATGGGTTTTCCATCCATTGTTGCACCGTGTCCTTTAGCAGCACAAAACATCCGGTTGTTGTTGGGGTCATACACGACCCCAACAACTGGATCACCTTTACGCAAGAGTCCGATTGATACCGCAAAGATCGGAAAATGCATAGCATAGTTTGCTGTCCCATCTAATGGGTCAATTGCCCAACAACAGTCCGATTCCAGTTCCGTTTCTGAGAGACCAAATTCTTCGCCCAAAACAGTGTAGCTAGGAAACTCNGATTTGAGCCTCTTGGTAATATATTCCTCCGATGCCACATCNGCTTCGGTGACAACGTCCCCGGGACTTTTATATTTAATATTATGNATTTTGCCGTAGTGAGTCATCAGAATGCTACCAGCTTCACGGGCAATATTTTCTGTGATTTTCAGGGTTTCTGGATANTTCATTTCTACCTTTCGATTCTAATTCTATGNGATGCTTTTNCTNTACAGAATNTGTGNAGCAGCAATTGCCAATGAAACATGGACGTTCATGGAGGTACCTNTACCATACATAGGAAGAAAAATNTTCATGTCGCAAACGGCCAAAGTTCNTTTTGTAACGCCATGGTCCTCGTGCCCAACTACTAGACAGAGTTTGTCCGGATACTCCACTTGGTAATACAATTGTGCATCTGCAGTGATCTCTAANGCACAACTGGTAAATCCTTCTNTCTTCAAGTTGATGATTACATCTGCNGCNTGCTCAACGTATTCCCACTTGATGCGCCGCTCCTTACCNCTACCNACNTTCTTNATAGCTGGATGTGGAGGACANGCACTAATTCCTGTCAAAAAAATTTTTTTAACACCACACGCATCAGCTATCCGAAAGGAAGATCCGACATTCACGGGNTCTTCAACATCCTGTAAAATGAAGATTAACTCTNCTTTGGGACGTTCAATNCGTTTCAGAAAATCCTTGAGAGGCTTTGCGCGTAGTGATTTCAATTTCCCTCTTTAAAGATTTGGTTAATCAGCCAATTCGTTCTCACGATTTGTTTGTCTGATGGAGAAGCCAAAAACCGAGCCGATTGTGCCACCTGCTACGTGTGCCATTTGAGAGACATTATCGGAAGTTATTGCACCAATCAACTCTTTTCCAATAAAGATGGTAGCTACCAACAAAAAAGTCAGCGGAATGTCACCTTTCTTCATATTCACGATAGAAACCAAAATAATCAGCATAAAAACGACACCACTGGCACCAAGCAGTCCGGTTGAAAAAATTGCCACATTCAATATTCCAGTAAAAAGTGCTGTTATACCAATCATTATTAATATCTTATCACTACCATACCGTTCTTCTAAAATGGGACCTAATAACAAAACAAAGGTCAGGTTACCCAGCAAGTGTTCCCAGTCTGTATGACCGAGGACGTGCGAGAAAAGACGGAAATAGTCGAGCGGATCTATAAAAGAAATTGTGCCGCCAACCAAAAAGATTGTTTTGGTAAACTCGGGTATTAGGTAAGTATCGACGAGTTGAACCAACACTACAACAATGGAAAAGGTAAGAATAACGGGTGAATTGTATCGGATTTTCATGAAGGAAATTAAAAATTAGAANCCCAGCCATGTCCGAGTGAACACGCATGGGGATTTATTATTGTTCTTGCTATGTTCCTATGTTATAGTTGGGAAATGAAGTTAACATAGCTAAACGCAACAGGAAATTAAAAGCATAGATTAATGAATTACCCCTAGTTTGTCAAGTTGATTTTGGGGTGGAATCTGGAGGCTTTCTGGNTCGTGAACACATTCGGCCAACTTTTTCGAGTTACCACTTGGGGAGAATCTCATGGCGGTGCTGTCGGCGCTGTCATTGATGGATGTCCTGCAAAGTTGAAAGTCGATATTTCCCGCATCCAGTTTGATCTTGACCGACGAAGGCCTGGCCAAAGTCACCTCACTACCCCACGCCAAGAATTAGATCAGATCGAAATCTTATCCGGTGTTTTTGAAGGGCAAACGCTAGGCACACCAATCCTAATGTTGGTTAAGAATAAGGACGCCCGGCCATCTGCCTACGAGCATTTGAAAGATGTGTATCGTCCATCACATGCAGATATGACGTATCAAGAAAAATACGGTATTCGTAACTGGCAAGGGGGAGGTAGAGCAAGTGCGAGAGAGACAGTTGGACGAGTCGCTGCTGGTGCGGTTGCAAAACAAATTCTACATGAACAATGTGGGACTGAGATTGTTGGTTATGTTAAGCAAATTCATAAAGTTTTTGCCGAAGTAAACCCAAAAACAACTACAGTAGAGCAGGTAGAACAGAGCTTGGTGCGATGCCCAGATTCACAAGCCAGTAAAGAAATGGTTGACAGTATAGATCGTGCTAGACAAGAAGGTGATTCGCTTGGCGGTGTGGTGGAATCGATTGCCCGAAATGTCCCTGTTGGACTAGGAGAACCAGTATTTGACAAACTGAAGGCTGATTTGGCCAAGGGCATGATGTCAATTCCGGCAACGATGGGTTTCCAGATTGGTTCTGGCTTTAATAGCACCACGATGACAGCCTATGAGCATAATGATCCTTTTTACAATGATGCCGGTCGAATTCGTACTCGTACCAATCATTCAGGGGGAATACAGGGGGGCATCTCTAACGGTGAAGATATTTTAATCCAAACAGCGTTTAAACCTACAGCTACAATTCGAAAAGATCAGCAAACCGTGGATGTTGATGGGAATGAGATTGTTCTTTCCGCCCGTGGTCGCCATGATCCCTGCGTTTTGCCCAGAGCGGTACCAATCGTTGAAGCTATGATGGCACTGGTTCTAGTAGATCACCTTTTGCGCCAAAATGCCAAGAATCTTGAAAACTCTGTGTCATAATTTTTAGGATTATGGTATCACCAAGATATTAACTCCAAATGTAAGAGAACCCTATGATTAAATTACCCATAGCATTGAATCGTCGGATCCAGTTGGTATTGTTTTGCATCATCTCCATTATATTCTCCATCTCAATCTGTTTAGCTGCAGATAGTGTGTCTTCCAACCAAGCCAATCTTGATGTATTCAAAATGGCCATGGGACTGCTCGGCGGTCTAGCACTTTTCCTATTCGGCATGGAACAGATGTCAGATGCCTTAAAAGCTGCTGCTGGTGAACAGATGAAAAACCTTCTGGCTAAATTGGCGATGAATCGGTTCACTGGTGCATTAACAGGAGCATTCGTCACTGCCATTATTCAGTCCTCATCAGTAACAACAGTTCTTGTTGTGGGCTTCATCACTGCTGAGGTAATGAGTCTCTCACAAGCGGTTGGGATTATCTTCGGTGCCAATATTGGTACTACGATTACCGCCCAAATCATAGCTTTTAAGATCACTAAATATGCTTTGTTGTTAATCGCTATCGGTTTTGGAATGCTGTTTATTGGTAAGACAGATCGCATTAAAAACTATGGTGGGATGTTGATGGGATTGGGACTCATCTTCTTTGGTATGGGAGTGATGAGCGATGGTATGAACCCTCTCCGTACCTATCCGCCGTTCACTGACCTGATGGAGCGAATGGAGAACCCCATCTTTGGGATTTTGGTGTCTGCGTTATTTACTGGTCTTGTCCAATCTTCATCGGCAACAACCGGTATTGTTATCACCATGGCCAGTCAAGGTCTCATTTCACTCCCTGCCGGGATCGCCCTTATTTTGGGGGCTAACATTGGTACTTGCATCACAGCAACCCTAGCTTCGATTGGAAAACCTCGTGAGGCTGTTCGGGCTAGTGCTGTCCATATCCTGTTCAATATTTTGGGGGTTGTCCTCTGGATAGCTCTGATTAATTGGCTTGCAGATTTGGTGATTTTAATCTCACCTACCGCTGAAGTGGGCTTGTCGGCATCAGACAAGCTTGCTGCCGAAACGCCACGTCAAATTGCTAACGCCCACACAATATTTAATGTTGTTAATACGTTAGTTTTTCTGCCNTTTTCAGGATATTTTGCGAAAATAGCNGAAAAATTCATTCCTGATTCAGCCCAAGTTAAAGACGAGGNATCAAGTCANNTTGTACTTGCAACCCAATATCTCAATCCAGATCTACTCGATACGGCNGCGATAGCAATCGAACAGGCNAAATTAGAAGTNCTTCGGGTAGCTGGTGAAGTCCGAGATATGTTGGCTCAAATTATGCCTGCATTCATTGATAATGATGCGCAGGTAGCTTCCAATATTCTGCAAGCTGATAGTTTGACTGACTTTCTAAGACAGGAAATATTTTCATATCTTAGCAAATTAGCAGGGGAGCGTATTACTGTCGAACAGTCAGATTCCACCATTGAATTACTTCATGTTACCAGTGATCTGAAAAATATCGGCGATGTCATTGANAAGAATTTAGTTGCCTTATTGGAAAGAAAAGCTGGAAACAACATCAAGTTTTCGGAGGAAGGTCGAGCCGAATTAGTTGAATATCACCATCGGGTATTGGAGAACTATGATGCAGTTATTCGGGCCTTTACCGAAGACGACGAAATTCTTGCCAGATCGGCTTTAGCTAGCAGATCCGAGCTAATTGAACTAGAGTATGCTTACCGGCGTTCCCACTATAATCGACTCAGCCAGAATGTCGAGTTGTCAATCAATAGTAGCAACATNCACCTCGACCTGATTAACTACTTGCGNCGGATTAACTCCTANAANGAATCAATTGTCAGAACAATTCTTGGCGAATCATAAACCNGATTTATAAANCAGATTTTACCAACCAACAAGTAACGTTAAGGNGGGAAGATGAAGGATTTAACTGCCATTAAGGGAGTCGGTGAATTCTTTGCAAAAAAACTAAGTCAAGCCGGATACCAATCAATAACTAATNTCACTGACGTANATGCCAAGAGACTACAAGCTGATACAGGNATACCATTACCTATAGCTGCACGNATTATTAAAGAAGCCCAGAGTCTTATTGCTGAAGCAGACTCCGAAAAATATGTAGTTGGNGTCGACATGGGGGGAACAAAGATTCTTGCTGCTACAATTGCAGANGATGGAACCATTGTTTCAAGGGCTAAAACAGCNACGAAAGCACATAAGGATCCAACCAAAGTAATTGACCGCATTGCTGATTGTATAAACACAGCAATTGAAAAAGCAGGTCTTGANAAAAACAGTATCCAAGCGGTTGGAATTGGTGCCCCCGGGCCACTCGACCCGCAGGATGGCGTTATTATATTCGCGCCTAACCTCAATTGGTATAATGTTCCNTTGAAAAAAGAACTTGAAAATCGACTTNATATCCCAACTTTTCTNGATAATGANGTTAACGTTGGAACTGTGGGAGAATTTACACACGGTGCNGGACAGGGAGTNAACAGNCTAGTNGGAATTTTTGTTGGAACTGGTATTGGAGGTGGCATTATCTTGAATGGGNAACTCTTTCATGGTACTAACAAAACAGCTGGCGAGATCGGTCACATCATTGTTAAAGCAGNTGGACCAAANTGTAATTGTGGTAATTNAGGGTGCTTAGAAGCTATGTCGAGCCGAATAGCAATTACNAAACGGATTCGCAGAGCCATCCTAAAACGGGGCAAGAAGAGCCATATTTTAGAGCTGAACGACGGCAATCTTGACAGTATTCGAAGTGGCACTTTAGCAAAAGCAGTGGCAGCNGGTGACAAAGTAACAATTAAAGTAATGCGGCGCACGGCCAAGTATCTTGGAATCGGAGTCGCTTCAGTAGTCAATTTCTTGAACCCTGAGATGATTATACTCGGTGGGGGAGTTGTTGAAGCCTTAGATGATAAATTTATCGAGCGAATCCGTANATTTGCAGTAGCATATGCTCTGCCGAATACCATGGACGGCGTGGAAATTGCGACCGCCAAATTGGGTGATGATGCAGGAGTGATCGGTGCTTCTGTTTTGGCACGTCAACACTTGGTAACAACCTAACTAAACTGAAACTCACTCTATNAAATTCGCAATTTTTTAGGACACGAAATGCTTAATCTAATGGAAGACCATCCTTATCCTGGAAAGCTTTTCATTGTGGAAGGAATTGACGGTTCCGGCAAAAGTACGCAATTGGATCTCCTGTATAAATGGTTNATTTCAGAGGGTTATAGTGTCTTTTTTACTGAATGGAATTCATCTGACCTAGTCAAGAAAACAACAAAAAANGGAAAAAAGAAAAANNTGCTGACACCGACAACATTCAGNATCCTCCANGCTGTTGACTTCGCAGACCGATTAGCAAACGTTATTATCCCACCATTACANGCTGGGATGATTGTATTGGCAGATCGATATGTGTACACTGCGTATGCTCGTGATGTAGCTCGTGGTGTGCACNCTGATTGGGTGAGNAATTTATANTCCTTTGCTGTTAAGCCAAATATTTCATTCTACTTCAAAATTCCAATTGATGTATCAATTAACCGTATTCTTAGCGGACGTGCAAGTTTGAAACCCTATGAGGCAGGAATGGACGTTGGGTTATCTGACGATCCTGTAACTAGTTTCAAGATGTTTCAGACNCGTGTNTTGAGTCAATANGACCAACAGATCGAAGAATTCGGTTTGACTGTTATTGANGGAGATAATCCTATTGACAAACAACAAGAAATCATGAGAAATTACGTTAAAAATGAGCTGAAAGGTTATGATCAGTATCATCCACGGATGATTGCANCTGAAACCAAAGANCTGCTTGTTGAGAAANATNCGAAATCGATTGTCCNCCAAATATAAGTTCANTNACAGTGGCTAGNCTGACGATGAAAAGCCAAAGTTTTTTTAANCATGGGTTACCTTATGTAGATGTTAGTGATATNTCTGGGAAACTCATTGTCATTGAGGGNACAGATGGTGTAGGNAGATCAACCCAAATAGAGATTTTAACCGAATGGTTAGANGTTAAAGGATANGGAGTAATCAACACTGGCTGGACACGTTCCCCTCTTCTAGGCCCAGCAATTGATCAAATAAAAAGGGGTAATACNCTCAATCAGATTACATTCGCAGTTTTATACGCAGCTGATTTTGCCGATCGGTTGGAGAACCAGATTATNCCTGCATTGAANTCNGGGTTCATTGTCTTAGCAGATCGGTACATGTATACAGCATTCGCTCGGCATAATGTACGAGGGGTNGATCCAGAATGGATTCGNCAAGTCTATGGTTTTGCAATTGAACCTGATCTAGTGATATANCTCAAGATTGGGATCGAAGATTTGATTCTTCGTATGTTTGAATCGGGCAAAAGCATAAATTATTGGGAAGCGGGTATGGATATCGGATTATCGGATGATTTGTACGAAAGTTTTGTAAAGTACCAGACGCTAATTCTCAATGAATTTGATCAGATGACAGATGAATTTAATTTCAAGATAGTTGATGCTTCACGCTGGCCTAAGAGTGTGAACTCAGTTTTAAAACACGAGATCGAAAAACTACTATAGATAGGTTCGATATTGTGCTAAACTGGATTAGATTCGGTAATTCATCCCTATTACCGTTTGTATGGTTCATCTTTCCCCTCTCTCTGTTTGTCGTTTTTGGCTATTTTCGTAAACGACAGTTATATCGTACGTTTAGCCATTTTAATCTCCTGCCGCACCTGACCCAGTGGATTGATTTCCGCATTCAAAAAATATGTTTGCTGTTTTTACTATTAGCATATCTTTTCCTCAGTTTCGCTCTAGCCCAACCACAAATAGGAACCACCAAACAAACGATAAAGCTAAGGGGGTCGGATTTAGTTGTTGCCATCGATCTATCAACTAGCATGCTGGCTGAGGATATTAAACCGAACAGACTTCTCAAAGCAAAAAACGGCATTTCTCAGCTAGTTGGCAAACTAAACGGAGATCGTGTTGGGCTGATTGCCTTTGCTGGAAGTAGTTTTGTTCAATGTCCGCTTACTACTGATTACGAAGCTCTACGAACATTTCTGTTGGCATTGGATGTGGGCACGATATCACAAGGAGGAACAGAATTCCGTGACGCTATGGAAACAGCTATGGGTGTCTTTGATCAAGACGAGGAGAAGTATAAGGTGTTAATTTTCTTTTCCGATGGTGAAGATCATGGAAGAGAAGCCATTGAAACCGCCAAAGTTGCGCGTGACCAAGGTGTTAGAATATTTTGTATTGGCTTAGGATCAGCTGAGAACGGAGCGCCAATTCCAATTGTTTCCAAAAACAAGAAGCTAGAGGGATACAAACGAGGGCAGAGTGGGAACTTGATCGTTACTAAGTTGAACGATAGGCTGCTTCGAGATCTCGTACTAACAACAGGCGGAAACTACTATCAAGCCACACCTTCTGGCAGAGAAATCGATGAATTATATGCAGATCTATCATCTCTTGAAAAGCGTGAATTTAGACAGAAAAAAATTGTGCGTTATGAGGAGCGGTTTCAATTTTTTTTAGGTTTGGCACTCATTTTCCTGGTTCTAGAACAATGGCTCAACGGAAGACGAAAAAAATGACGGATTTAATCATCCTTTGTGTAACTTGCACGAACTACTGTTTTAATACCACCACGAATATTAAAGTCCCCTTCAATATCAACTTTACGTGGGTTGCAAGAAGCAACGAAATCTTCCATAATCTTGTTTATGACGTGCTCGTGAAATACTCCAACATCACGATAAAAATGGAAGTATTCCTTTAAAGATTTTAGTTCCACACAACATTTGTTGGGCACATAGGAGATCTTAATGCTTGCAAAATCAGGCAATCCTGTTTTCGGACAAACTGTTGTGAACTCCGGATTAGAAATCTCAACGGTGTACTCTGTGTCGCTGTAAGCATTCTCCCACGTTTCGATCTGCGGTGTTTCCATCTCCCGAATGGNAGCTTGTAAACCCNNATAAGATGATACATTTTTCATAATCTTGGTTTCCTCGTAAAATGCACTTGGTAACTACGCAACTATACTANTACCACAATANCAATGCTAAACATCGATCTTAGTCNTACTACATAAGCTTTCGNATATATTGTTCGGAAACCTCAAGGTCCTTAACACCNTCCAAAGCGGGAGAAATCGTCGGTTGTCCATTCTTGACGCAATCGACAAAATGTCGTGCTTGTTCCANAAAAGACCAATGNTGNGGGAGAACAGGACGNATTTCTTGCGCATATTCNTGGCTTCCAAAACCAGTGTTTTTATAAATAGTGACATCACCAGCCCGTTGACGTGCCATTGGNGCGGGTAGATCCAGTTGGATTANNCCNCCATCAAAACCAATTCTGTAATGTTCTTCCCATCGATCNCTATGACCACAAGGTGCCATCTCAAGTGTACATGGGACTCCACTTTCTGAGATTGCTACCAGCACTCGGGATTTTGGGTCCACATAGTCAACTGTATAATCCTCATCAATGAGGTAACGCAATAGATTTACTTGATGAATATAAAAATTGATGAATCCAATATACTGTTGTCCAAAATCACCCATCCATTCTGGTGCAGTCTCTGCAGTTTGACCTTCGTATTGCTCAGCAGAATCNCCCATGTTNATTGGTGNTTCGATCTGATAATTCCAGTCACCAGACGGCATTACAATCCGAACATATGTCATGTNNCCTGCTTCTCCAGAAGCTTTCCAGTCTAATACTGTCTGACGAACAATTTTTGCTGCNGGATCATGACGCTTCATGTATCCAACCTGATAGATAAGCTGATTATCATCAGCAAGCTCTACTAGATGTCGAGCCGATGCGGATTGGATGCAAATCGGTTTCTCNGTAGCAGTGTGTTTGCCACTGGATAGCAAATCCTTTACTAATGAATAAAAAAAGTGGAACCCCATAATGCCAATAACAGCATCAACTTCGGCTTTTTCAAGCAAGGTATGATGATCTACGTAAACCTCTTGAATTCCGTACTTTTTGGCTACTGCTTTTGCTGTTTCAGCACGTCCTTCNGCTAAAGCAACCAACTCACAATTTTCAATTGTTGCATAGTTAGCAATATGTGCTAGTTGACCCATGTAACCGGCTCCCACAAAACCAAGACGTACTTTATTGCCATTCTCCATAGCTTTTCTCCATGTTGTACTTTTATGTTTCTATTTTGACTAATNCCAAAGTTATGCNNTCAAGGNCNAGGAAACATGCTNGTTTCTAATTTTGTTTGGATTAGCACCNGTTCCCACNGGTTGCGATTTGAATCTTACATTCTTTAATAGTAACGTANATTTNACTTAAGTNATCAACTCGAAACCAATGCNCCCATTATTCACATCACGNGTCCTTAGTATCAAGGAATTCAACCACAGNAGATTGAGTGTTCCACCAATTTAGTCATCTGATCAAAAAACCGAGATATAAAATCGGGAGTTTGACATTGTCAATTTTCACCGTACTATAATCAGTTAATTTCTGATAGCAGTGCCTGATCACAGTGTGCATAACGAGATTCCTGAACGTAAAAAATCAACTGATTAGTCAAGGTCTTTGAATCTGGGATTGATTGATGGTCTCTTGATAGTAATCAATAACTAACTGTGTTATTTCAGCAGGAACNAGATCAGATATTGATTGACTATTTTCCAATCTCGACCGAATATCCGTTGAAGACACACCTGCGTGAAAATCACTTAATCCGATTAAGTCAATCTTGTCTGCATAGACNTGCCTATCCGGAAACGACAGGAAGTCGCGGATGGCTTTGGCATCATGATTGTCCCGATTTGCCACAATTAGACGACACTGGCCGAAAAGTTGATCTAGCTCAGCATGCATATCCGCATAGTATTTGTAGTCGAAGATGCGAACAAAGGTATCATGTCCGACGATAAAACAGAACTCTGTTCCGCTTGGGAAGACAGATTTAAGTGCCTCAATCTTTTCGATATAGCGACCATGACTGGAAACGGCGACCGAAAAGTTGTCTCGATTTTCAGCATAATATGACAATGTTATTAGCCGCTTGGCAAGCGACAGACCAAAAATTTCCTTGTCAACATTTGCCTTAGCTAAAACCAACAGTACTTCGTCTAACTTGAATCTGTACTGAGCCGCATCAATCATCTCGACGTGCGAAATTGTCATTGGATTAAAGGAGCCGGAAAAGATCCCGAGTTTTTTTCTCCGTTTAGTAACCTGATTTCTCGCTTGATAGATACTCCTAATTTGGGGGATACCACACGGGTCCAGTTGGTCGATCAATTCCTGGATTTTTTGTGGAGAAATTTTCACTGTTTAATTTGCATTTCTAAAAACGAATTTCAAAAGTCTTATATTGTTTGTTTAGTGGACGTTCTTGGATCTTAACATTGGTAACTTTCGCGATCGCTGGCCCTTTTTCTACCAACTGAACAAATTGATCAAGTTCTAGTTTTTCCCCTTCTGCAACCACTTCAACTTGCCCAGTCGGCAGATTTTTGACATATCCGACTAGGTCCAGCTCCTTGGCACTTCGTTCCGTGAAATAGCGAAACCCAACCCCTTGCACTTTACCACTAACCATAATGTATAAATGTGCTCTTCGATTCATTTCAATTATCAGCTTTACTTTTGTACCTAGTGGTGGAAGCAGTTGATCGTTTTTTCTGTATGTGTTCTCAACGGCTTCGGGCAATGGTACTTGAAAAAGGGCGCTCGCGTCAAGATTCTGAAGTGAAACGATACTATTGCTGACGAACGCCTGTGGAATTAGTTTGTCTTCGTCATCACTTTCTAGATCATACACTTGACGCGAGCCAGAAAATATCCATGCTACGTATGGCATCTTCTTCTTCGTTTTTATATTGTAAAGTAGCTCTTCCGCTCTAACTCTCGTCCTTTTATTGTCAATAATCCATTCGACATCAATCAAAAATCCGGTTCCTTTCGGTGCGACCATTTGATTGGAATCTTCATCGTAAGTTGCAGGGACTCCCCTTTCAACACCAAGAGAGAGAACCATGTCGAAAATTACCTTTGGATCTTCGTCAACAACAATAATACTTTCATATTCCTTACCACCTTTGGAACAAACAAGAAACTCAACTATACCCTTAAGATGATCATCATATTGCCCAAGAGCTTTTGATATCTCACCGTTGAGAACAATTTTTCCCTTGTCAAGTAATAAATCGCTTTCTCCTTTGGCAAAGATACCAAAACCAAAGAAAAGCGAGAGCCATAAGATCAACATCAAATACTTTAACATTTAATTTTTTCCTTTAAGTTTTTTGATTTTCTCGAGTGCTTTGATTCCCTGACGACTGTTCGGCGCTATCTCAATAGCTTTTTCGTATGTCTGAAGTGCTAAGCCTTTTTGGCCAGTTCTTTCATATACTAAGGCCAAATTGTAGAGCGTTTTTTCCCAATTTGGCCGAATTTCAAGAGAACGTTGGTAATATTCAACAGCTCGTTGAAATTCATTATTCAAGTAAAGTGTATAGGCATAATTCATTNAAATTTCAGCATCATTGGGTCGAATCTTGATTGCCGACTCAAGTGCTTTATTAGCATCTCGCCACAACCGATCTTGATCATGCGAAAGACACAGGAATGCATAGTCCTTCAATGCTTCAACGTTGCTNGGGTCCATTTTAATTACTTTTGCAAAAGAAGAAATTGCTAGTTGGAATTGGCCGTTATTAGCATACTTTTCACCAAGGTACAGGTGAGGACGAGAATCGGCTGGATCAAGTTCAGCGACCTTATTGAATTCTAACATTGCCTGNTGAACGTTCCCCATACGGTCGTAAACGACTCCTAGAGCGTGGTGTGCACCTGCTGAATTTGGATCCAGTTGAACAGCATGTGTCAGGTCTTCCATTACAAGTTCAGGTTCATAAAGGAGGACCTTAGCTGAACCGAACGTAAAATTAGACATAAATAATCCCCGGCGATAATATGGTTCTGCATTCTGTGGATCGAGCTGAATGGCCTTCTCATAAAAGCGTATAGCTTTCAACATTCCTTGGCGATCATACTGTTCCCCAAGTTTGAGATTATATTTGGCTACATCAGGTGCTAATTTAACAGCACGATCAGCATGTTCAACCGCTTTTTTTGACAAATCCTCTGATTCTTCTATTGAACCCTCTCTTCTTTTTTGCTGAAATTGGTGATCATAATATTGGGAAAGCTGATAATGGATTTCAGGCTGATCCTCATTTATTGCCAGAATTTGGGCAGCAATCTTCATGAATTCTTCTGGGTTATTTTGACGATGGTATGTTTTAGCTAATTCAAGCAATAACTCAAGTTGGACGTTACCCAGGGCAACTGACTCTTCAAACTCTGTAATCGCCATCTGCGTTTGTGCCTGTTCTTCATACAACTGACCGAGCAAAAACCGCACATTTGCGTCCGTTGGATTTAGCAACTTAGCTTTTTTTAGATGAAAAACTGCTTGTTCTTTTTCACCAATCTTGTTGCATAGTTTCCCCGCAAAATACTGTAAATATGCATTATTTGGCTTTGCTTTCAAAATTTGTTTCAGAATTGATGATGCTTGCAGACTACTCACATTTTTTAATCGGTTGGCAACTTGAGAGTACTGGGTATCGGCACTCATCCCACTGCGTAATGCTAGGATTGCATTTCGACCATCATCGTTATCGATAAAAATATGCGCAAGCTGATATCGTACAACAGGATTATCGGGATCAAGCTTCTTTCCTTTTCGATATTGTTCAATTGCTCGATCAGCCATCTTCTGAAGTGCGTAAACTTGTCCCAACTCATAATATGCTTGAGCCGAGAATTTATCATAATCAATTGCCTGCAAAAAAGCATTCTCAGCAGCATCTAAAGCCCCAAGTCTTCGGTAAACCTGACCCATTTCAAAATGGTAAGTTATTGATTTGGGATGTAAGTCCCTTGTTTTTTCGTAGTGAACGATTGCTTGTGAAAACTTATCGTGATTCTTAAAGTACCTAGCCAATTGCAAATGTGCTTGCCAAATACTGGAATTTGTCGTCACACACTGCTGAAAAAGTGGGAATGCTTTGTTTTCTTGATTATTAGCCAGATAAGCATAAGCCAAGACATAGATGACAATTGGGTTNTTGGGTTGNTTTTCATAAGCTGTCTGATAGANATTTAAAGGCACTTTTATCTGATTTGNCTTGGCTGCATAATCTATCATCTTCTGATGCATTTCCAGGTTTTTTGGATCTTTNTGTACTTGAGTTCGGTAACTTTGAACAGCTTGGTCAAANGTNAGACTTTGCGACAAGGTTATTGANGGATGAATTAATAGAACGGAAGACAGAATTAAGAAAANNNTCTTCATACTGACAAACTCGCCGCATAAATAAATTTGACATGACTTATTCTANGCAATATAAAATAACAGTCAGNATGCCAATTTTAGNAAAGGATATGAAATAATGCGTTTGGTNAAATTATTCTCTGTACTCGCATCAATAACAATGCTTTTTATTAGCTGTNCCTCTGAACACAAGCTAGAAAAAGCTTCNACAAAGGACAACAACACTGAGATAGCAGNAGNAAAAACGACCGCACAGCAGGTTTCTTTAACTGTTAATGGAATGACCTGAGGGATCAGCTGTGTAGCCAGAGTGCGGTCNGCACTCACGAATATTGATGGAGTTGTTAGTGCCAAAGTTTCCATGCCCGACAAGGCAATCGTAAAAATCGAGCCNAATAAAGTTAAGAGCACGCAACTTATCAGTGCTGTCAAAAACGCGGGGTATTCAGCCGTCGTAAACAACTGACNCAATCANCNCNNAGGTGAACTTCTTATTTGCGTTTAGCTTCGGTTCCATGTGCAANCGGNTTTTCTCCAACCCAACGCTCGTCAGCTNCGTCGTCCGCCGGTTGATAGCGGGTATCCAAGCTCAAACGAATTCGGTTATTAGCAGANTTATTATCAAGTGAGCAGTGCATTGTGTGCATTGAAAACACGACTAGATCTCCCATTCTAAAGTCAGTTGTTAGCCATTTNCCTCCGAATTTCTCTTGGACCTCAACAGGNTTTTGGGTGTACCATCCACCATNTTTCTGGTTAGTTTTTTCGTCATCTACATCAATTGATCCNTAAGTACTAATCAANCCTNCAAACTTGTGGGAACCGTGTAGAATGGCCAGNGCNCCTTCAATCTTTGGAGACATCGCCAAGTGGGGTCCAACTGGTGTGAAGACTTTTTGATCCTCTTCCCATATACACCCAATCATAATGGCAACCAGTTGATGCTCCAACNCCAACGATTCTTACCCAAATGAAATCGAAAGCTTGAACCTTTTTACCGAAGAAAATTTCATAGAATTCGGTCATTTNTCCTTGGTGTNCAAGTTGTNTAACNGCNNGACCTTCGCGATAACTTGTTTGATCAATTGCCGTTTTTAAACTTGGGTCAATNCCTTCANNAATTANATAATCATCGTCAATCTGNTTATTAACNGCCATTTTTAGTAGNAGCTCATGNCNNGCTTCTANGACNANATCATTATCNAAAANGCCNCGTAANANNAGNTAGCCATCNTCCTNCATTCTNTCACATANAGCNTGGCCNTCTTTNAGAATATCNTTCGATGANCGNAGTTCACCNAATCTNTCAGNACAAGTATTGAATTGGTANCCACANGANGTCCACTGCCTCATAGTATCCTCCAAAAATTTTCAGTTACTAAACAAAATCAATATATAGTGAAGAATGAACAGGATCTATCCTCTATTCTGCTTAGCCTGATCCCCATGTGCAACAGGATTTTGACCAATCCAACGTTCATCTACGGGTTC
>NZUQ01000042.1 GCA_002697225.1 Candidatus Poribacteria bacterium | reverse complement strand
TTCTTTAGGAAAATCAAATTTGATAGAATTTTTTTTTCTTTTTTGTAGATCTACAGAAATAACATGAGGTATAACGTCTCCTGCTCTTTCAACAGTTGCTGTGTCTCCTCCTACAACGAACAGGACATCTTCTTTTTAACTGAAAGCCAGTTCGCTTATGCCGCAGGCGTTGATGGAATAATGATTCGTGAAAAACCAGCAGCAGTCTTCCTGCAAGGAACTTTCTTTGCCGAGTCACTGATTCTGGCTGAAACTGGAAACTCTGTCGGTGCCATTCAGATTGCCGGCACTGACAAAGAACATCAGTTGCCCTTTTTTATCGCCGCTTGCGACTATACACTGATCGGAGAAGAACTGTATGCAGCCAGTGCATATCTATCTCGCGAACCAATGTTACTCGGCAGCTTAAAAGGACAAGATTACGGAAAACTAATGATCTTTGCTGCTATCGTGGTCGGCATTATCCTTGAACTCATTGGTGTCAACTGGGTGACAATTTTTTTTGATAAGGTCAGCAATTAGAAAATGGGATATTCTCAATATCTGGAGACTTTATGAGAAGGCAAGTACCATTAGCTCTCTGTTTTGTGTTTGGGGTTGTAATGGTGTTGATCGAATTCAGTCCTCATCCATATTCCAAATCCCTCTATTATGAGGTTATTAACTGGTCGCTGATCATTGGTCCTTTTGCACTTGTATTGGGTGTAGCCACCCTAGTCCAAACGCATTGGCTACGTATACGACGTCGCGCCGAGTATTGGCAATACAGTTTCGTTGTCTTCATCGGTATGATTGTTATGGTTGCGATAGGAATTCCCTTTGGCCCAAGCCATAAAGCATTTAAGTGGTTATTCAAGTACATACAGATTCCAATGGATGCCACCATGTTTTCTCTCCTAGCTTTTTTCATTGCATCAGCGTCATACCGTGCATTTCGCGCCCGTACATTAGAAGCTACGCTGCTACTTGTCGCTGCACTGATTGTGATGATCGGGAATGCTCCAATTGGTGATTTCATTTGGAATAAGATCATGCCATTTGGTGATAATCTGCCTTCTACAGTACGACAGTGGATTTTAGAAAACCCCAATCTCTCATCACGAAGGGGAGTTATTCTCGGTGTTAGTCTAGGTATCATCTCTCAATCTATCCGTATCATTTTAGGTATTGAGCGTTCTTACCTTGGCGGAGGAGATTAAAAATGCTCAAAAAGATAATGCAAATTGACCGTCGTATAATCTTCATACTGGTAGCTTTAGCAGTAATTATTCCGACACTGTTAAAAGTCAGTTTCCCGATTACAGTCTCCGAACCAACACGCAAACTATATGACTACATTGAGGACCTTCCATCCGGTTCAACAGTTCTAATAGCATTCGACTACGGCCCGTCATCTATGGCAGAGCTCCAACCGATGGGAATGGCCTTCTTACGACACTGTTTTCAGAAAAAAATCCGAGTCATTGGAATGACTCTGGTAACAGACGGAGCTACACTGGGCTATGAAATTATGCAGGAAGCAGCAAAGACAACGGATGCGATTGATGGTGAGGATTATGTCTATCTAGGCTTTCGACCTGGAACTATACAGGTCATGCTAGGTATGGGGACCACGATCAGTAGCATTTTCGAAAGCGATTACAAAGAAAAACCACTTGCCGAAATTCCGATGATGGCAGGAATCAAAAATTACGACCAGATTGACCTAGTTCTAGATTTGGCGTCCTCATCAACAACAGAAGCTTGGATTGCTTACATCAACACAAGATATAATCAGAAAATTGCGGCAGGTGTAACGGGTGTGATTATCTCGCAGATGTACCCCTACCTGCAAACAGAACAACTAATTGGTTTAATGCCGGGTCTTATGGGCGCAGCTGAATACGAAACCTTAATTGATACCCCAGCAAAGGCGACGAAACGAATGAGCGTTCAATCCTTCGTTCACCTTTTGGTTTTCGGTTTGGTCATCTTGGGAAATGTTGCTTTCTTCATCCAGAAACGTGAAAATGAGAATGTCTAAGGAGTACCAAACATGGAAAAACTAATTGGTGTTTGGATCGCAGCGTTTCTTACGCTTTGCATTTACAGCTTTCTTTACCGTGATAATCCTTTCTACCGATTTGCTGAACATCTTTTTGTCGGGATTTCGGTTGGATACGGAATCGTATTATCAATTCACCAAGGGTTGATTCCGTTCGCATGGGCCCCATTTTGGCAAGCAATCACTCAATGGCCTCCGGGATGGGGGGTAACCAAACTTATTCCAATTGCCATAGGGCTATTGTTCTTTGCCCGTCTAATTCCCAGCTACGCTTGGCTAATTCGTTATCCAATTGCTATTCTGATGGGTATAGGAGCGGGCTTAGCGATTCCCAATGTCATGCAGGCAGACATCTTCCGCCAAGTCCATGGCACACTGACTCCATTTTCGCAGATCCACGCAGGCACACTAAGCGGACCTGAAATCTTTGGAGCAATTCTGATGCTTATCGGTGTAATTTCGACGCTGACTTACTTCTTCTTTTCCATTGAGCATCGTGGTGTTGTCGGAGGAGTTTCTAAGGTCGGCATTCTCTTCTTGATGGTTGGATTCGGTTCTGCTTTCGGAAACACAGTAATGGGACGTGTCTCACTTTTAATTCAACGCGTTGAGTTTCTCCTACAAGACTGGCTACACTTCATCTAGCAAAAGAAACAGGCTTGTTTACAAAACCAAAAATCACGCAAGGAATTAGGCTCAGATTCACCATCGAAACAAGGATAAAATAAACTATATAGACCCTACAGCTTTCACAAATGATACCGATATNAATCTTATCAGGTCAACCAGATAATTTGAACCCTTTAATGAGACCATTGTCACCGTAATCAANGGCTTTAACCTTCCAATCGCCTTCTTTATTCTTCTGANATAGAANCTTTATCGNTAGNGTTTTATTTGCCACATATTTAAACGTTCCCTCGGCAGTTGCCAGTTGNCCTCTTTTCTTTTCAATCTTAACCGTTTNAATTTTGGTTTCCATCTGCCATCTGTTTTTGCGTTTAAATATCCCAGTCCACAAGGCTCGNACTTTTTGTCTTGTCCTACCAGCANCNANATNACCGAAAAAAGTGTGCGCCATCAGGACACTGCCACTGTCCAACCANANTTCCATAACCTTATTGGCTTCAGGTTTTCGATCNTTTACGGCAGCNTCATGCGACTTGTNTAANGCTCGAACCGCTGCTTCTTCGNCNGCAAAATTAANTTCAAGAACTTCAGTNACTTTNATTTCTTCATCATCAACNGATTTANCCACAGGAGTTGTAATTTTGGTTGTTTTGTCCTCAGATTCACCACACGATGATACGAANGTAACNGCAATTAATATGGAGATCAAACAAAATANCNATCTNACTTTCATTCCAACTTCCTCCTAATGTTAAGTATCTAGCAATTACATTGTTAATTTTGTGTCATTNGCTCAAGTTAATCTGACTAAAGTTCGACGCCTGGCCACTGTGTTTTCGTTNCTGTGATATCAACCGTAATCCCATCTGGATCTTCAACTTTGAACGCNTCTTCTTGAAGGTTGTCTGGATCCAATACCTGCTTACCTCCCAAACCATCGGAGAAAATTTGGAATCCCAATTCCTGACAACGTTCAGCTGCAGTTTTCAAATCAGGCACACGCACACCTATATGAAGATAATCTAACATTCCTCCAACATGCGAGGGACGTAAATCACCATTATGCTGAAAGACGCGAAAATTGTGATAACCATCAGTTAAATCGCAACAGCTATCCGTCTGATTAGCNACTTCTAATCCAAGAGCATCACGCCAAAACACTATGCTCTTTTTTAAATTGCTGGCACGGACACCAATATGCACGAGTTTACTCGACATCTTTGCATTGAACCTTTCAAGATTTTAACTGCCTATCACAATTTCATTTCAAATTNAACAAATTCCAATCTTAGGCAGTTTATTAGAATATTAGTTTAAATTCCATCGCCCGCTACAGTCGATAGATGCGAATATAACAAACTTTCNGGTTTTTTTCATCACGTAAATTCAAANATGACCACGAAAACTTTGTACAATCACGCTTATTTCGGCTAATTATACTATAATATCCTATTCAATGNGTCTAAAATTTGAATTCACATGGCACGATCAACNTNAAAACCACTTCAAACCTAACGCCANCACATACCAAAAAAAACAAGCTTGAAACCACTTAGGATTTATTTAAACAGAAAGAAAAAAGGATATTAATCACCCATTAGGGCCAACCGACCNTTATATATAGTATACAATGATTAGATTGATAAAAATGAAGAGNAAATTGGTCTTGATAATAGGAGTTTTTACCGACAGGATCGGAGGCATTTTACAAAACCCACCGATCAAAACCCGAGATTTACAAGCAAATTATCCAGAAAACTCAAAACCTATTAAATACAGGGAAAGACAAGATAAAAAACTAATCAAAAAGGGGAAACAGCGCAAAAACGAGAGATCCAAAAGCCTAAATACTAAATATTTAATAGAGACTTTTGATACGTCCCCATCGCATTGCTTTCTGATTTAAGGTTGGCTTCAATGTCACAGCAAATGTAAGATCCGCNAGCTTGTTNCNATCCTCAAACCCGCCTTTAGGTGCCCATCCAAGACGNCGGTTGGACTGTTGTCCTCCATCAACATCGACATAATGAAAACCAAAATTGATCTTTTGCCCNTTTTTAGGTATTCGGCGTAAATTAAAGCTTAACTCAACGGATTTTAGATTACTNGCCCACGTAGCGAGTATAAGAGGCGANGGCGGTTGNTTCCCAGCGTGCCCTACCGGTATAATATATCGAGTTTGATTGGTTTTGTATCCGTTTCTCTCAGGATCTATGTAAATTTCAAGTCGATCTTGCTGTGTAATTGTGTTATTCTTGACTCTCAGTTGATCATCTGCAAACTCAAACGCAAGGTAAAGAAATCCATCGAACCAAACCCCTGCGAAAACACCCGAAAAATCAGCTGAAGGACGCCACAGCCGGTTATCCGTAAAGTCCCATTCTAACTTCTGCGGGGTAGCACTTTTCCAAGCAGGATCATCCAAGTGCCCATCAACAACTGGTGCGGCAGATACTCGCATAGCCTGATATTCAAAGAGGAGACCTGTCTCCGAATCCATAACCTGTGCAGTAGCATCAACAATTAANGATAGAAGCAAGATAAGATATATGACAATAGGTTTCATAGACTAGTTACTTTNAACTGTGGAAATCAATGGTAGTATACGTCTGCAAAGTTAGCACTGTCAAATGAAAATTTGGGAATTACCATTTTCAATTTTCATCTTTTACAACTGAATTCTTCCTTGATAGANCACAGAGGAAGTGAGAGACACGTTGAATCAAACTAGAGCCAAAGTAATTATTATCGGTGGTGGTATCATAGGCTGTTCGATTGCCTACTATCTAGCAAAACTAGGAGTTGAAGCTACCGTAATCGAGAAAGAGAACTGCGTCGGTTCAGCAGCCTCATGGGCAGCAGCTGGCATTTTGGCATGCCATGCATCTACACAGAATCCCTATGCCGAACTCTGTCGTCATAGTCTCGCATTGTATCCTGCCCTAGCAAAAGAATTACAAACAGTTACCGATATAAATATCGAATTTACTCAGTCAGGTATTCTATACATTTTTTTAACGGAAGCAGAGAAAAAAAATTGGGAGGGGCTAGCACAACGCCGACTAAACAATGGATATTCAGCTGAAATTTTATCTTCTGAGGANGCCCAAGCACTTGAGCCTTCAATCTCGAAAAAAATTTTAGGAGGCGTGTACTTCCCAGATGATGCTCAAGTACGGAATCCAAGGCTGGTAAGAGCATTGGCTCGTGCCGCTACCAAGCTAGGAACAAAATTCTTGACTGGCTATTCTGTCAATCAATTTTTATTTGATGGCAACCAAGTCATAGGTGTTAAAAGCAGCGGGGGGCATATCTTTGGAGATCAGTTCGTCATCGCGGCAGGACCTTGGTCACATCAAGTTACTAATTTTTTAGATGTTAATTTACCAGTTAAACCAGCAAAAGGACAAATGATTATAGCTGAAACAGCGGAACCAATTATAAACCGGCCAATTCATGGACTTGAAACCTATATTGTCCCACGAGCCGATGGAAAACTTTGGGTTGGTGCTACCGTTGAAGATGCAGGATTCGACGATCGGACAACACTATCTGGTATCCATCAAATCCTCGAGTCAGCAATCCAACTTGTACCTGCGCTAGCTAAAAAGACATTACTAAAGACAAGTGCAGGGCTACGACCAAAAGGAAAAGGAAAACCATACCTCGGCAGATTAACAAAGTATAACAATGTCATTGTTGCATCAGGTCATTATAAAAATGGAATACTGCTTGCTCCCATAACTGGCAAACTCATTGCAGAATTAATTACGCAAGACAATACATCTCTCTCGCTCGAACCATTCAGCATCAACCAACAAAACTCTTCCCCTACAAGGTGACAATGAATAGAAGGAATCATATCGGAGAAGAGCCTCATACACACACCAAAGTCACTCCTCGCGCTTTAATATTGGGAATCTTTCTCATTCCAGTTAACGTCTACTGGATGACGCTCGTTGAAGTAAAGTACTACTCACTTGACGGTTCATGCCTGCCGCTTTTCATACAACCTATCTTCATTCTTTTCACTATCATACTTCTAAATTTATTGATCAAACATCTTAAGCCTGCGGCAGCATTAACTCAAGCCGAACTCTTAACCGTTTACATCATGGTGGCACTTTCTTGTACTTTCGCCGGGCATGATACCATCCAAAACATGTTCGGTGCAATTGTTCACCCCTTCTGGTTTGCCAGCCCTGAAAACGAATGGCAGAACCTCTTCTGGCACTATATTCCACGTTGGTTGACTATTACCGATTTATACAGTTTAAAAGGATTTTACGAAGGAGAATCTTCAATTTATATAGCACGAAATGTCGCCATCTGGATTAAACCACTTTTATTGTGGGGACTATTGTTCTTGCTAATGATGTTTTCAATGCTTTGCATTAATACCATTATCCGTAAACAATGGACAGAACAGGAAAAACTAGCTTACCCCATCATCCAATTGCCACTTAAGCTCNCAGAAGACATGGGCACCAAACTGATCCAAGACCGAATGATGTGGATCGGTTTTGCAATTGCGNTTNTGATTGGTTTGATCAATGGGGTTGCTTACCTCAGCCCATCAGTTCCAAGCATTCCATACATCAAAATGAAACCAGTTTGGGATCACATTTTCACGGAACGACCATGGAATGGGTTGCGGGGAGTTCGGATTTCGATGTACCCATTTATGATTGGCCTGGCTTTTTTCCTNCCACTTGATTTATCTTTTTCATGCTGGTTTTTCTTTTTNNTNCGATCAGTCCAACGGGTAATTGGCTACGCGCTTGGCACAAGACATTACCCAGCACTTAATGATCAGGCATCCGGCTCCTGGATAGCTCTTTTCTTCATTGCAGTTTGGGTAACACGTAGCCACTTAACTGAAGTCATTCGAAANATAATAGGTATGGAAACAGAGCTCANCGATTCGGATGAACCAATGCCTTACCGCTGGGCTTTCATTGGTTTGATCGGCTCACTTGCCTTAATCGGAATTTTCGTTAACTTAGCGGGAATGAACTTGTGGACAGCAAGCATTTTCTTTGGTTTATATTTCCTACTCTCAATCGCTATCACACGTGTAAGAGCAGAACTGGGCACCCCTCACGAAATTTACTACGTCAACCCACACGATATTATGGCAACCGTAGGTGGAACAAGACAATTTNACCCCTCTAGTTTGACAATAGTATCAATGTTCTACTGGTTTAATCGAGGTTACCGAAATCATCCAATGCCGAACCAAATAGAAGCTTTCAAAATGGCAGAAACCACAGGAATCGGAAACAAGGGCGTNTGGATAGCCATGTTAATTGCTATTGTAGTTGGAATACTGACAACATTCTGGGCAAATCTGGATATTACTTTTCGAAATGGTGCTATTGCCAGCGGCGGGTTTAAAAGTTGGGTTGGNTGGGAATCTTTCAATCGATTACAACGCTGGCTTCAGGATCCAACGGNCCCNAACCCAACAAAAATCAGCTTCATGGGAANTGGAGCCTTATTGACCTTTGGAATGATGTTCATGCGCATGCGATTCTTGTGGTGGCCGTTTCATCCAGCGGGTTATGCACTTGCGATCAGCTACGCTATGGAGTACTTTTGGTTCACATTTTTGTTGGCTTGGTTATTCAAGTTCCTGATTATGAAACATGGTGGGTTGCAGATGCACCGTCGATTCGCACCACTGTTTTTGGGATTAATCTTGGGCGATTATGTGATCGGATCAATTTGGGCAATTATAGGTCCTTCACTTGGAATTCGGACCTATAAAATCTTCATTTGACCATGAAAAAAATTATTGAATCTTTCCACAACCAAGGATTTGCCATCATTCACGATGTTTTGGAAGACTCCTGTTTGGAAGATCTAAAACGTGACTGTGAGATCCTAGTCAATCAGCTGGCTAGAAGACGGAGGGAAGAGGGTAAACTTACAGATCTATTCGCAGACAGCCCATTCGACACCCGCCTAATACATCTGTTTGAAAATTCACCGGACGAAGTGCCGACAATTTTTCGTCCTGAATTGCATCTAGAGGGATTTTACACTCTCTTTGCACACTCTCGATTACTTGAAATAGCGAACCAAATTCTAGGACCGGAAATCCGTATCTACCCAAATTATAGTGTCCGACCGAAACTACCTGAGAACAAAAGGACCGAAGTGCCCTGGCATCAGGATGCAGGTTATACTAGCGGGAACTCAGACATATTACGAATGGTGAACGTTTGGACTCCACTAGTTCCCGTCAATCGGAGAAATGGGTGCATGGAGTTTGTGCCGGAAAGTCACAGAAACGGGGTCGTACGACACAACACAGATCAATATTACCTTCGGATTCACAATGATGTTCTTAGCCCCTTAATAAAACGAGCCATCCCAATAGAAATTAATCCGAAAGATATTGTTATATTCAGCAATTTACTTTTTCATCGGGGACTACCAAACAAATCTAATCATGTCCGGTGGAGCATCGATTTCCGATACCAAGACGCGACCCAACCAACATTACGCTCCACAGTCGGGCACCTATTAAGATCAAAAATCTCACCAGAAAAGGCTGTTCGGGATGCCACACACTGGGCATCGTTAAGTTTCCAATAATCCTGCCTTTAAAGAAGAGTTTCCTCTTCATATGAACGATTGGAAACAGTCTAGCTTTATCCAAATCGTTCAGTTGCCATAGAAGTATATATCCTTTTGAAGAACTCAACACTAATCAAAACTCTCTGAAATCAGCAGGTTTTGTAGGGTCGATTTTCGGGCTGTAACCATCTGGGAACCTATCAGAGACAGACCTACCATCTTGGAAAAGCTGCTCGGCATCTGGATCATCAGCAACACTCGGTATCGACGGAAATTTACGCCATTGATTCCCATCAATTGGCTGTTCATATCCATCAGATTTAAACCACCTGATCAGGCGATTTCGATACGCAGTCACGACATGCGAAAAAACTGGATTACCAACCAGACTTCGCGTCTCAAATCGATTCGGCAAGCGGCGAAACAACCATTCTTTTTGGTCAGCAGCTGAGTAGATGTATTTGAACTTGCTGGTGATCAAAGCATAGAGTCCCGTCGCCCCCTGCCCCAACTGACCAATGATTTCATCCCGGTCGGATTTCCCTGAAGCTATTTCAGTCAAATCAGTTCCAATATGCTGTGACTGTACTTCAATTCCTGCTACAGAGAAACAAGTTGGTAAAACATCAACCAAACTAACAGGCTGGTCACATAGCGTATTCGGCGTAAATCGGGTCGGATAACGTGCGAGCAGAGGAATGCGAGCTGCCGAATCGAGAAAAGATCGTTTACCATAACAATTATAATCACCCAGAAATTCACCATGATCNGACGTGAACAGGATAAGTGTCTCATCAAGAATACCTTCATCTTCAAGTTGATTAAGTATGCGACCAACGTTATAATCAATAAACGAAATTGCAGCATAGTAGGCGGCTTTCATAACTCGAACAAGATTCAAGTCTAAACCTTGATCTCGGTATTTATAGCGGTTCTGCAAACGATTCCAATAGGTTAATAACTGATCATTATCCGGTGNAATGTATGGAAGGTCCATCTCAATCATNCGATAAAGTCGGTTCCACGGGACAGGAGATTCAAATGGAGGATGCGGTTTAATGAAACTNGTCCAACAAAAAAACGGGCNAGATGAATCCCGTCGATCCAGAAAATCGAGAGTTCTATCTCCCACCCACTTAGTGTGATGCAGACGTTCGGGNAACTGCGAAGGNTGTGGAATATAGTAGAATTCACTCCGCTCACCATGCGTAGCGGCAATATAATCGTAGCCATGCTGATCAATAAAATCNCGNTAATGGTCTTGACCTGATCCCTCTTCGGAAANGTCGCGCGATTCAAANCCCCACATTNTTTCGCTATCTGGTGAAAAATGCATCTTCCCAATCCCATGTGTTTGATATCCAGCTTCGTTGAGNAAGTTCATCAACGATTTCCGNTCNTGTGGCATTGGTGTATTTGAAANTGTTCCCGTCTGATGTGGATATTCACCTAATAANAAACTGCATCGTGAAGCAACACACACAGGTGATGGACAGTAAGCTGAAGTGAAACTAGTTCCTCCNNACACCAGCCTATCCAAAGCAGGGGTCTGGATAATNGGGTTTCCCAAAGCTCCGATAGTNTCGGCACGCTGCTGATCGGTCATAATAANTAAAATGTTNGGCNTTGAATCTCTATCANTCATTCTGTCNNTCCNTAATAACAGTATCAGCACCACGATTCAAAAAATATAAGCAACTACCCANCAGACAAAAAGTCCCCACTATTGACATTAAATAAGTTAAAGTCCTAAAAAAACCAAGCACTCCNGTNTTATCANCTGCAAAAAGGTCTTCGTATATTTGAACACTAATAGAACCAGTATAACCAANAGCATCAGCAACATAGATANCAAAAACAGCAGTTCCAACATACTTGGTATGAGCAATTAATCGATCAAATAAAACAGAACCGTAAGGTACATAGGTCAAATAAGCACCAAGTCCAACCAACGTCATCCACCAAAAACCATCAAGAATNTTGGCATCAANAAGGATTGTACTGACGCNCATCAACAAAATACCACTAACCATAATTCCATACGCACCNATTAAACCCAACCGATTATTTTTAATTAAGTAAANCAGTGCNANCGCNCATATCACACCAAACGCTACGATTGTTTCGGCTTGCGTAATAATCGTTTTATTATCTTCATAAACATAACCAAGTTCATTAAAAATNTCGACCTGATAATTGTCCCGATAATCNCGATAGGCAGTTAGGAAAAAGTAAGCTATGCAAAGAAGAAATATTCCTAAAAGAAAGTGTTTAAGAAACGAAAGCCGTTCCGGACCATCCATCGTTTCTCGCTCCGTACGAGCNTCTATATCAGATTCAGTTGGCTGAGGNAACTGGTTGAGGAGCCANACTGAGATNAAAAAGAAAGGGNNAAAATGCAGACCTACAACTGCAGGCATCCATCCTTCACTGACTTCNCCCATCAATCTACTAATTATTGTTCCCAAGAGAGGTATCTTTGACCACCACTCAGCAACCACCCCNCCCATTACAGCTCGGCCGAAATCTTTAACAATACCACTAGCNAGAATNAAGGAGCAACTGAGACCAGCAAGAAGCAGTTCCGNAGTTCGNCGGCCCTCTAAATACCAGACCACGAGTCCCCACACCATCCCAAGGGGAATCCCNTTTAAAAAAATCGCGAATACCTTATAATTGTTTGGCAGAATTCCATAGATAATCAGCGNTGATTCAGCAAANANNATAAGAAATANCAGTGTAAATAAACGTTTATGAGGTGAAATTTCCGAACAAATCTTGATCCCNNCATATTTTGAAAGTGCATAACCAATAATTTGGCTAACCACAATCGCTTTTTTTAGTTTGATAGTTGTGCCAAAGAATTGCAGCCCAGCAAACGTTGCCGCGGCAAANGGCTTACGAAAAGCATACATACAGAAGTAGGTTGAAAANGAAGCAAAAATAGCATAGNAAACAAAAACAATTTCCGGTGAACTCAACAAAAATGTGGTAATCGGTCCTTGTCGCTGATCAGTCATTTCTTAATTATTGTGNCTATAATNTCAAGGTAAAAAAANGACTAGTAACGTTNAATACTCAAACAATTAAGTTTGTANCGAAAGNNCATCAGGGACGTTCACCACGTGACAAACGCTCGTCGATCAAATCTAGAACTATTGGAACATCCCAAATTCCGTCAACTACATAATGCGCTCCCACGTGCCACATCCGTCGATATGCGTCCTCCAGTTTGACTTGGAGTTCATCAGCGGTCAACGCCTCAATTTCTTCCTGGTTCAATCCAATTTCATTCCCCGTTTTGGCTAGACCTATTGTCCACATACCTGCATTCAACCCTTCATCAATACCAGGAAGTGTATCATCCACTTTAACAATAGATTCCATAGGATACACACCAAGATTCTTAGCATTTTCAAGACACATCCATGGTTCGGGACGTCCAGCAGGGACATCACCAGCACATACCGACGAATCTGGCACATATCCGCGTTGGCTCGCCTCTTCCTTGAGCATTGTCATCATTTCAGGCAGATATCCCGTTGTAGACCCTATTTTCAAACCTCGTTCCCGAAAACGTGTGATTGCTTCAAGCGTACCAGGAATCAAATCTGAATAGTCTGCCAAACAGGCTAGTTGTAGCGGCACAAAATCCGCGAACATCTCATCAACATCATCTTCATTGGGTTTCCGTCCATGTATTTCTTCCCAACGTTCCGAGACTGAACCTAGCTGTGAAATCTTACGAATATGTACTTTCTTATGCGCACCCATTGGAACACGTGCTTCTTCCATTGAAATAGGCACTCCTTTTCGTTTATATACCTCAACGAAAACAACAGCTGGTGCGTAGCATCCATAATCCATAGTGGTACCAGCCCAATCTAAAATTATCGCTTTGAGTTTACCTCTATAGTTTCTACGATACACAAAATCCATATTATTATCATACTCCCATCTTAATTGGTCGGAATCAAACTACTTCCCTACACAAAATTGTGAAAAAATACGTCCTAAAATGTCTTCGTTTGTTGTCTTACCGACAATCTCACCAAGTTGATCCAAACACCCACGTAAGTCAAGGGCAACGAATTCAGGTGATTGCCGCTGGCACAAGCTGTCAATAGCACAACTAAGATCAGCTTTTGCCCGCCGCAAGGCATCATAATGCCGCACGTTTGTAACGATTGTTGATACCGATGTTCTTGGATCTCCCACGTCATGACTAACCAACACCTCTGTCAAAATTGCCGACTTTAGATTTTCGACACCTTTGCTATGTAAGACAGATGTCTCAATAATTTGTTTGTTCTGAACCTGCTCCTTTACCTGTACCGGAAGCGTCCGCATAGGTAAATCTATCTTGTTGAGGATTATCACCGCTTTGCGATCGACCGTACTGTTGAGCAAATCGATATCCACATTATCCATCGGATCGGCAGCAGAAATCATAACCAGTAAAAGGTCTGCTTCCGCCAAGAAAGACTTGCTCCGTTCAACCCCATGTTGTTCAATAAGATTATCTGTTTCACGGATGCCAGCTGTATCAATTAAATTCAGAGGAATCCCGCTAATACTGACTGATTCCTCAATCGTATCACGTGTTGTCCCAGGAATTTCGGTTACAATAGCCCGATCTGTCTCTAACAATGCATTCAACAGGCTTGATTTACCGACATTAGGTTTACCTAAAATGGCACAATTGATACCTTCGCGTATGATTCGACCGTCATTAGCTGTGGCAATCAACTCATCCAATGCCAATCGAATCTCTTTTGACGACTGTAAAATTTTGCTNAAATCCATAAAATCAAGATCTTCGTCAGGAAAATCAACCATGGCCTCTGTTTCCGCCAGTAAACCTATAATCTGATCATTAATACTTTCAATAGTCTGAGACAATTTCCCACCCAATTGATCCACAGCCATCTGACGGGCAATGTCGCTTTTGGCTTGAATCAAGTCTATAACAGCTTCCGCTTGTGCGAGATCTATCCGACCATTCAAAAAAGCACGCTTGGTAAATTCTCCCGGATCAGCAATTCGTGCCCCATGTTTCAATGTCAATTCAAGAACACGTCTAAGTATTATACTGCCTCCATGACAATTAAATTCAACCATATCTTCAGTAGTGTAAGATTTCGGCGACCGAAAAACATTAAGTAGGACTTCATCAACGACTTGGTTCGATTCTGGATCAATGACTTGACCATGGTGAATAGTGTAAGACTTNATATCAGAGATCTGACGGGACGGATGGAAAAGAACAGTTGAAATTGGAATCGCCAGTGGTCCACTGAGACGAATAATACCGATTCCTCCCTCACCGTTCGGCGTTGCGATGGCTGATATAGTGTCTGAGAGAATCACTTGTTTGATTTTGCNCGCTTCTGTTCTGGAACTTCAGNCTCACTCTCTTTTAGCTCATCTTTTACCATCTTCTTAGTTACCAAGTTTTGTCCAACGGTGAAAACACTTTGAGCCAACCAGTAAAGCACAAACCCAGATGCCCAATTATAAAACATGAATACAAAGAAAAATGGTAAATACTGCATCATCTTGGCCTGCGTATTGTCAGCAGCAGGTGCTGTTNNAGTCATCTTTGACGAAAACCAAGTNGCTACNGCATTAATGATAGGAAGTAAACGAAGNGAATNCCCCAAAANAGGAATGGAGAANGGAAGANTAAGAAATTCATCGGGCGCAGTCAGNTCATCTATCCATANAAAGAACGGTTGNCCACGCAATTCAACTGCACTACCNAGCAGAGAAAAGATAGCAAAAAAAATCGGCATTTGCGGAAGCATAGGAAGACANCCTCCGAAAGGATTCACTTTGTGTCTCTTATAAAGTAACATCGTCGCCTGATTAAGCTTTTGNGGATCATCCCGATATTTTTCACGGAGCTCGGCAATTTCCGGCTGCAATTTCTGCATATCTTTCATAGATTGATAACTTTTTCGTGTAAATGGAAATAAAATCAACTTTATNATGACAGTCAACAGAATAATGGCAATACCATAATTACCAAAAATGTTGNAGGAGGCGTTCAAAACCCATAGCATTGGCCACGCCAGAAACCAGAACCATCCAAAATCAACAATTTTATGAAGTAGAGGCGAAGGATAAGGCTCGTCCNAACCTNCGCTTCGGTACTCAACCTGTNTCAAATTTTTTTCTATNTTNGGACCAACGTANANCCGGAAGAGNTTTGTCCGTTTCTCTCTNGGTTTTAGNNTTANNCCCCGAATCCTTAATATTGCGGATTCATTCGGCNCAATAACAGATTTAGNCGAAGTTTTTTCCCCNCTGACTTCACGCTTGAATTCCNCTTCNAGATCTGGNTNAGGTAGCATCAGTGCGGCAAAGTACTTGTTTGTAATACCNGCCCACTTAATGTTTGCTGANTCCTCAGACTCTTCAAGTTCNACTTTCAAATTGCCTTCACCTGTATAGGTAAAAACACCTTTTTTCCCATATCGACTAGTTGAACCAGACTTTGCCTCGTGTGGCAATAAATCAGCGTTTATACCAGGCCCCCACTTGAGCTCGTAACCACTCTCATCTAACGAAGTTATCGACACATTATNNGAAAGGTTTTNAAAACTTAGATCTAAATCAACAAAATAACTATCATAATAAAAAGTGAATTTTTTAAAAACTCTTAAGTTCTNACCAACATCCTTGTGGAAAGTTAAGCTCTGNGGTTTTGAATTTGGAGAAGTTAGATTTATCNCGGAGAGATCATCTTCAANAGTCCAANNCGACTCAATCCAATCTAGCTTTATATTGTTATCNAGNGGTTGGATTGAAAGACATGTGGCGATAGTCCGAGGTATTAGGTTCAANGGTTNNNGCNAGTCTTTTTTTGAGCGATCGGAATAATNCTTGAGCGACCATTCNAANGGAACTGCTAAGGTTGTTGNTAAACTGATTTCATACTTTTGCGTNTCTACGTCAATTGTGGGNCNCTGGCTAGCTGCCAATTCTAAACTCTTNGCAACACNGGTTGGTGACANTTTTTCAACTTCCGTGTNCCCTAACATATCACCAGATGACTTGAATTCTTCATCTGNCATATCAGNNATTGTCGACGATTTATCAACGACAGTTTTTCTTTCCCCTTGCTTTCTNCTTTCCTGNTGATTGGGAAGAATTTTATCAGCAATAAAAACATAATACACAATCATAATCAAAGCTGATAAGACAAAAAATAAAATGTGATTCTTTTCCATTTAATNCACTANGTCCTTAAAAAAATATCGTTGATTCAATGTATGAAGAAAATAAGGNATACANCGAAGATCATACCAAAGGATCGNANCCACCTCGATGATACGGATGGCATCTGCANAATCGTTTCAATGAGANCCATCCNCCTTTAAAAATTCCGTACTTANCAAAAGCTTGAATTGAATATTCTGAACATGTAGGACNAAANCGACAAACCGGNGGGAAGAAAGGCGANATCAGGGATTGATAGAATTTAATAAATANAATTGGTATAAACTTCANNTTACAAAAAGCCTTGCCCTGCGAAAAAGATACATGAGTTCTGACTGTGCCTGCTGACACTTAAGTTGAAACGCCGGCTTACGGCCGATAACAATAATATCATAACCTTTCTTCAGTTTGCACTTGATAAACCGAAATGATTCACGAANCAAACGTTTAATTCGATTCCGCTGGACACTCCCTCCAGCTTTTTTACTNACAGTNATACCAAGTCTAACTGAATTGAATCTATTTGGTAAAACATAGATCACAAAAAAACGGCTCCAATATTTCCTGCCATTTTGGTAACCGTTCTGAAATTCCCAATTGTACCTGAGTTTTTCTAGATGNTGTGTCATCTCAATANTTAACAATCTGCAATTGATTTTCCCATTCTTGTTTTTCTATCAGAGCTTCCTTATATTTAAGATAGGTCAAAATATTACCTTCCAAACTCATNACTGGTGATCCATTATCATCTTCGACCACACACTTGACAACATCAACTGTATCCTTCTCAAGTTGAGCACCATGAACTATAGCAGTAATCATTAAAAATTCTGCATAGATNGAGCGNTCCGAGAAAGACACCGGCACGAAATTAATCTGGACCACGTTTGATTTCCCTGTAAGACGACCGTTTTTTGCCCGATAGTGAACCATATGGATCTTCTCTTGACGAAAAACTGTCTCCAAGGCTTTCTCTTGAATCGAGATGATAACTTTTGTTTTTTCAATTGGAGGGACAACTTCGGGAATAACCCGAAACTCTTCTGCAACAGGTATGAACTCAATAAGCCCCCGAGGGGCATAACCCACTTCAAAAGCAATAGTAAGCGGCTCCGATTCCTCTGGATGAACAACAACATCCCCTAACTGACGATTACTTTGCTGCCGGTTATGTTCACCCCACTCCTCCATCAAGGCAAATTCAATGTAATAATTCTTTGGAGGTGTATAGCTGCACGAAAGTAGAAGGAAGGATAGGATGCTGATTCCAAGGACTAAGAAAACAAAGGTTGGAACTGATCTAGTTAAGGTAGAGGTATTTTTTCCAAGACGGATCATGACGAAATTGGTAGCTCATGTGCATATAGGTGATAATTGTTGGGGACTTCGGTTTACGAATGAGCATCATATTCGCTTCGCTAGGCGTCCTGTTACCCTTTTTGATATTGCACTTCCTGCACGCAGCCACAACATTATCCCACGTTGTCATACCACCTCGAGACCGGGGAATAACATGGTCAATAGTCAACAAGTGCTTGGGATACTCCTCGCCTGTATACTGACAGGCATACTGATCACGCATAAAAACATTTCGTCGCGAGAATTTCACCATAATGTGAGGGATTCTTACATATCGAACGAGACGAATAACAAGAGGGACCTGAATCGCTGTAGCAACCGATCGAATCTGCCGATCTGACGTTTCTTCAGCACGAGCCACCCCCTTAATTATCATCTTCATCGCCCGCCTCAAGTTGCAGATGTTTATCGGCTCATAGCTGGCGTTTAGTACCAAGACACTCCCTTCCACAATTATTCCTGAGGAAACAGTTCATAATCAATTAAGGTATAATTCGGAATTCTAACACACGCTGACTATACCTGCAAGCATTAAAGAACCTTGGACTTGTTTCCTCTTGACAAGTCTAAATATTAGCGATAAAATCGGCTATCGTCGCATATCATTCGGGGAATAGGTATTTTCTATCAACAGGAAACCATANCTAANCTTAATGATCGCCAAAAAACCCATNATCTTTAATCCGTCGGAAAAGGAATANTCACTTTGAACNTTGATCAACTNAAGGGGAAGACAATTGGTGCTGCCGTTTCAGGTGGNCTTGATAGTTGCACGATGACNCGATGGTTAGTCAATCATGACGTCAAAGTTGTTTGNTTCAGCGCCGACTTAGCNCAACCTGANGANAAGAANATCAACGATGTTCGCCACCGAATGCTTGCATCAGGCGCAGACGAAGCAATTATTGTCGATGCTAAAGATGCACTTGCTGAAGCAGGACTCAAACTAATCCAAGCACAATCAAAATACGAAGGTGGGTACTGGAACACAACTGGAATAGCCCGGCACATAACAGTTCAAGCAATTTTGCCTGAACTTCGAAAACGTCAAATTAACATTCTATCCCATGGTTCAACCGGACGAGGTAACGATCAGGTACGTTTTCAACTAGCCACGAATATGCTGAACCCAAACATTCAGATATACGCACCATGGCGCGATCAAAAATTTCTTGATCGCTTCGGCGGCCGCAAAGAAATGATCAACTTCTGTCAACAGAATGACCTGCCGATAACCGCCACACACGAAAAGCCTTATTCAACTGACGCTAATTTACTTGGGCTGACACACGAAGCAGGTCGATTAGAATCGCTCAAAACGCCTGCAGATTTTATTACCCCAGGGATGGGATGTCATCCAAAAGACGCTCCTGATCAAGTTGAATATTTTACCATTTCTTTTGAACAGGGGATCCCCACAGCAGTTAATGGTAGCCCAGTAACACCACTGGCTGCTATAGACCAGGCAAATCGCATTGGAGGACGCAACGCAGTAGGAATTGGAACCCATGTAGTAGAGAATCGCTTTGTCGGCATAAAAAGTCGAGGTGTATACGAATCACCTGGAATGGAGCTGATTGGCAAATGTTACGAATATCTGTTACAACTAATACTCGATCGGCGAGCAAGGCGTGTCTTTGATCAGGTATCAATGCAAATCGCAGAACAGGTTTACGAAGGCTATTGGTTCGCCCCAGTGACGCAATCACTACTAGGATCAATCAAACCGTTTACAAAACTAGCATCTGGAAAAATCACTGTCTCGCTATATAAAGGCAACATTACATTCCATTCAGCTACAGGAAGCCCACACTCGCTTTATTCGGAGGAAACCGCCTCAATGGAAGCAATTGGAGATTTCAATCACGTTGATTCTGAAGGGTTTCTTGCCATACTTGGCGTCGGTGCACGTGCACTATCAGTAGAAGGACAAACTAGAGCAAATGCTGAAAAAGCTACTGATTAACCACTTTTTCTAGGTCGTGCGGCGCGTTCCAACTCAATTTCACGACGACCAGCTAACTCTGTAAGACGTAATCTAAACAAAGGCACGTCCATTATCCAGTCTAAGTTAGATCCTAATTCAATTTTCAGAACGGTTGTTCTTTGGGCTGCCACAACTTGGTATTCCATAACTGCATGAGAAAGCAAATTATTCTCACCAAAGATTGGTTCGATGATATCAGACACCTCGCGATCCTTGAACCTAATAGAAAAGTGCTCTGGAGATTTCCCCAGATAGATCGATTCCATACCATTATTATCTGGGAAGAAACGCTCGCCTGCATCTAAGGGAACTTCAGTTGCATACTGCGCGACTTTATTCTGCAGACGAAATGGAACGTTTTGTCCAAAAATTGTTGACGCCTGAATAATTGGCCGATTCTTCCATATTCGTTGTAATATTCCACCCCCATTTGGTTTATAGATCCCAAACAGAATAGCTACCTCACGAAAAAGAGCGGCAGGGATTTGAAGCACATGAACATAGTTTTCGGACCTCACGTTAGCATTCCTAGGTTTGAACTCAAGCGCACCAATATCACCGATAAGATCACCAGCCCCAACTACAGTTATTTGACTTAAACTACCGTTCTCCCCTGTCCAGACACTAGCTGACCCACTGACTAACATACAGACAAAATCAGATTTTTCACCCTTTTTTAGGAATGGGGTTTGGGGTTGAATCAGTCGAATTTCATTATCAGCCAAAATGCCGATGTACGCCTGCAATTGCTCCACTCGAATTGAATCGGAAAAAAAACTATCCTCAAGCAAATTGGACATATAATCACGAAGAAAACTGATCGCTCGTTGACGATATATATCATGAGTTGCGTATTGGTTACTTACCTGGCTGCCACTCAGATTCCTAGCTGACCCCGCGAAGGCAACCTGTCCAACAAGAACTGTAGCCTCTTCCTCCAAATGCTCTCGATTGATGTGAGCAAGTACAATATGCTCTGAAGTATCATCCAAAAAATCTCGCCAAGCCCCGTGAACGGAAACTTCTTCTGTCCCAGTCCTAGCACCAACATCAATTTTCTTTACTTGTACAGAGTCAAGAACAAAGTCACGATATGCCTGATAACGTTCCTGCGTGATACTTCCGCTTTCAAGCAGTTTCTCACACCTTGTAAAGTTCAGAATATCACTCATGTGACCATACACTTTCCATTCTTGATCCACAATCCCACGAATACGATAAATAGCACATGGCACTGGATGAAGCGATGGATGCGCTAAAATGCGCAGCCCCACATAATCATATTCTTCACCATATAGAATGGGACGATAATCGAAATAGGCGCTTAGATCCTCAACGCTCATATCAAGCATATTTGATGCTTTCAATAGGATTGACTTCCAGATAATCTTAGGACAGAGGACTGTAACTTTTTTATCCATCTGGAGCAAAATGGATATGTCACCTATATGATCATCATGGTTATGTGTAAATATGACCGCGTCTATCTCATTTTTCGATAGACTTACTTTATCCAAGAGGTACGAGGAGTTCATCGGGAGGTCTATACAAATCACTTTATCACGCCATTGGATGATAGTATGCAAACAACTCTTTGGCGAAAACCCATCTTCCTCCCCAGTGTCAATAATCTGGAAAGATGCGAATGGTATATTCTTGGTATCAATATCAAGCGGAGGAATATAACTTTCCCCTGAAACTAGGTTACAATCAATCTTAGCAGATTCCCCTTTATACTCAACACCATATACGTTAACAGCTTCTTTCCAAATTCGTACACCATTNTAATTTGTTGCTGTTTTAGACGTTGGGGCTTCTTCCAAAGNAACAAGGGANACAAAATCCATCAACTCANCCATTTCTTTGATGCCACCCACTGCCAGACTCTNAATTTCCCGCATCAAATTNTCCATCTCGGTTTGAGACAAATCGCAATTCTCCATCTCAGCAACATCATAAAAACCGTACAGACCACGCTTAAAACTTTCCTTACCAAGACGAATTTGTTTTTCAGTACCAACCAAGGTTGGCTTTTCACCACGAAAAATCATTCCTTGGACAAACATGGCATGGAGAAGAGGAAACTCTATCAGGTTACAGCTAACCCCATTTTGCACACGCAAGTCTGGATAGACAACCCCATTAAAATCAAGCTGTTGATGAATGAGGTATTTGCTAATGTCAGGCCAGGGATTAAAAACCCAGGCAACATCCGCTTCTGCAACTCTTAATAGGTAAGAGCCAAGACATATTTGTATGATTTCGATTGGAGATACAGACTTATCTGTATCAGCTTCTATTATTCTTTTTCCCACTTGTTAACAACCACCGATCTATTAATTTCCACCTTAAAAAGGCACTCGAATGTCGTATTTACCTGCTCTTTCAACTGGTAATGTTCCATCCGAAATCATCATAATGAGCGGTGACTCTTTGGTTTTTAGAGGCATCTTAACAAGCCCTTTAGTTCGAACTGACTCATATATTGCCATCATGATTTCGATAGTATAGCATGCCTGTTCCCCACTACAACGATGAGTGTCAATCCGCCCATCAAGCCAAGCCAGAAACTCTGACCATTGATCTTCACCGTCTACAACAGGATTGATTGTCTGCCATCCCTCTTTCCCTCTAAGAACCTTGAGTTTTCCGTCTTCTGAAGTTAGAATTCCATCACTACCATGCACAAAAATATTGTTTATGTGCGGTGGAGGCATATCGATTTCGAGTATTAAACGGGTATCATTTTCAAAGCAGATGATACCAGCACAAAGGTCCTCAATCACACAACGACGCTCATAGCGATCAGTTTTGCGCTCAACCTGCCCAATCACCCACTTAGTTTCCGGATCCCCAAGAATTTGCCGTGTTAAATCTATCACATGTGTTCCCCAATTTAATAAACCGCTCCCAACACGGCGGGTAACAGTAATTGGTTGNCCGACAATACCATCTGCAATGAGCTTCTGCGCCTCAGTATATATAGCCTCAAATCTGCGCTGATGNCCAACCACCAATTTGACGCCATTGTGGTCACAAGCATCNATCATTGACTCAGCTTCNCCTAAGTTGATAGCCATCGGTTTTTCACACAGAATCCCTTTCACTCCACTGCCAGCAGCTGCAATGGTGATTTCCGCATGCGTTCCCTGCCAAGTACACACACTNACAACATCAAGATCTTCCTCCTCAAACATGTTCAGATAATTCGTATATTTGCCAGAAACAGAGAACTCTTCCGCATATTGATCTACCGACTCCTGATTAATATCCGCCACTGAGACAATTTCAAATTCATCAAATCGATTATAATTATTGCCGTGAAAGTGGGCGATACCGCCACAACCTACAATTCCAACTTTGTATTTAGACATACTCGATTTTAGTTTCCTAAGTCTTCAAAATATTGAAATAATAATTCCTGGTCGAAGAAGCCAACCATTGAGCTGCATGTTGCACAGACATTTACCATATCATTGACTCATACCTATTCATCAAAATAGTATCATCAGTTTAGCAAATATCTAACTTTAAAATCAAGGCGAAACGAAAATCGAATACGGCCAAAACCTTCATCCCAAAGAGTTACAACGAAAGATTANACCAAACACAATTAAACAACCCTAATCCTAAATCTTGTTAAAAGACAATAGACAATATTAGAAAAACTAAATATTAAAACACAATAAAATCCTAATTTATTGCATCCAATTCGTTAGAAGCACAACATCAAAAACATAATATATTTTAAATACACCCTTAGTCATGAGAAAAAATGACTGAAGGTCGTTTTAGCAGGCAAAATGTTTGATTATAATACAGCTAAAGAACAGCTCTTGGCTTACTCACAAAACCTTTGCAACGCATTAGCGTTTATGCTATACTTCGGTTTAGTCGGGTATCTGTAAGGTTTTTCCTACTCTGCTGTCGAAACACAATTTCGCTGAGGTTCATACATCTTGGAGCGGGTATTTTGAAAGATTCCTACACAGTTGTGGTTATGTCGTCTTCCGGCGGCCCTGTGCGTCAGCATTCAGTTAGTCGCGAAATGTTGATATTCTTCTGCTCCATTGGCTTCCTGATTTTGGTTATGCTAGGCACATCCATCTATCTTACGATAAATGCAGCATCAAGACTTACATCATCCAATCAAGAAAAGAAAACCCAAGTGTTAACGATTGAAAAGTTGAGCAACAAAATCCAAGACCAAGAAATGCAGATTAGATTTCACGAAACAAAATGGGATGAAGTTCGTGGCATGGTAAAGACGGTTAAACATGTATTAGGTCTTGAAAATACAGGAGTTCTGGGCCAAGGAGGCAGTAGCATCATCGAAACCGGACAAGCAAATCAAGATCCGTTTAGCTCAGCTCCCGACGCATTAGATGCAGATTCTCAAAACGTAACTCCGGGCTCTAGTACACCTCCGCCTATCTCAGAAACACCTGAGGTCATCCCCGAATTAAAAGCCGAAGTCAGAATAGTATACGACGCTGTCCTAGGAAGTCTTAGCGAATTGGAACAAATGCCATTTGTTTTACCGCTTCGTTTGTCGAGTTCGACTAGAAAATCTTACTGGTATTCTTCCGGTTTTGGTTACCGTATCCATCCAATCACCAAGAGTCGACACTTTCACAGTGGGTTGGATGTTGCAACACGACTTGGTACTCCAGTCATTTCTGCGGCACATGGTGTCATCACTAAAGTACAAAGAAGCCGATCCGGTCTAGGAAATACAATCCGAATTAAACACCCAGTAACCCAAATGGAAACCATCTACGGTCATCTACAGAAATTTGCCAAAGGAATCCAAAAAGGCAAGAAAATTGCGCGAGGTGAAGTAATTGGTTATGTCGGAAGTAGTGGATCAAGCACAGGAACTCATCTTCACTATGGTGTTTATGTCAATGGTAAAGCAGTAAACCCAAGGAACTACATAGTTGAAAAAATATATTACTGAATAAAGTTCCTTTTCTATCTAATTAAGATTATAACAATGCATCGCTCCCTCCTATTAACTGTTATATAGTATAATCGCTCTCCCAACCATATCGCTCGGTTCTGAGAACCATAGAAACGGTGGTAAAAATGAGCTATACAAAATTGCATGTACACATCAGTCCCATATGTTTCCTCTGTTGTTTTGTTCTGTTTGCACCAGTAACCGCCATACCTAAAAACAAAAACAGAACAGACAAAAGAGAAGAAGCAAACAGTCACTACCAAAAAGGGCAAAAGTCTCTAAAAAACCGTGATTTTGAAAGAGCTATCCAAGCTTTCAAAATCACGGTTCAGTTAAGCCCAAATCATGCTGATGCTTACAATTTTATGGGCGAAGCGTATTACGAGNTAGAACAAATGCTGAACGCAGTTGAATCATTTGAAAAAGCGATGTCTATCAATCCAAAACATGTTCGGGCAAAAGTAAACTTAGAAGTCGCTCGCTGGGCATTACCAATGGAAGAGGATAGGAGAAAACGGATTGAAGGTTGGTCGGAGATAACGCTCCAAGCTTTTAGTGGCTATTTTAATGGTGCTGTTGTAGGAACACTGTCTTATCTAGGTACAAGGCTGGCAGGAATACGAAATGACGAAATGGCAATTCCGATTTGTACTAGTGTTGGTCTAATTTGGGGAGGTTCCTCTCAGATTCATTGGATTGGTGAGTTTTGGGGATATGGTGGAGGATCTCATGTTAACACTATCGCAGGAGCACTAATTCCACCATTCATTGGGGCACTCGTTGCCAGCCAAAATCACCGAGACGAAGGAAAGGAAATAGTATATGGCGCTACCTACGGATCACTATTATCCCCAATTGCCGCAACCATTGGGTATCAACTTTCGAAACGGAACGTACTGGGACTTCCTCGAATCCCATCACGAAAAGACAAGCCAAGATGGAGTATATCAACTCAATATTCAAAGACTTGGGCAAATATGGTTACGTCAATTCACTTCTTTTTTTAAACGGAGAACACTCTGTNTAACCAGTTACGAATTACATATGTAGTCATTAAACCGGTGCTCCCTAAATCTATTTCGATGCCCTCTAAATTTATAAATCTCATTTTTCGGATCCCCCGTCTTCCTATTGCTCTCATTACTCAAATTAACTTTACCAACCTATAAGCTTCCTAAATACGCAATCACATGATCGGACCAAGGTCCAATTAATATTAGAAAAAGCTATCGCCATCTAACCAGATGACAACCTCATTACCGTTACAACAGCAATTGGAACCTAGCTCCAAGAGGCAAAACGTACCATCCCGTAAANTTATTGATTAAATTAATTCGGGAAAATCGCTTGATCAAACAGTNTAACTCTGAGNAAAGTTACCAAACNCAATTACGGAGTTTCTACACCACTTAGCCATCTAGNTCAAGGCACANTGGAGAGAATTTTCCGATTNCAGCAGACGACATTCAATAGANAAAAATAAACGAAATTCNAGTATAATTCCTTTTCAAAACCGTAGATAAATACCTCATGNTAACAGAATATCAATCTTACAACTCTAAACTCTATAAATCGATTGTATCTNACTAATTNCGGAAATACCCATCGCAGATACCATCAAACATATTAGTTATGGCAATGTATAAAAGTACAATAAAATGGTATAATATCCCTGTTTTCCAACTAAATGATTAACAGTATCATACAAAGAGGGAACTCCTGCTCCGTTCTATTAAGTTTACGCTAAATTCAAGTATAAGATAATGAATAAATCTCAAATAAATTTCGATAAAATTATCGATAGTCATGACCCAGAAATCTTCGACTTAGAAACGAGCTCTAATGGCCCTAAAGGCTCGTTACCGCTGACTGAAGAAATGTTACTAAATGCTCCAAGCGGTGACATCTTTGCTATGAGTCAGAATGCTGGAATGGGATGGAATCCTGCGGAGCTAAATCAAAAGCAATTTTTAATTGTTAGTACACAAGGAGGCCTGCGCGCAGAAGATGGAAGTCCTGTCGCGCTAGGATTTCACACGGGACATTGGGAAATAGGCTCACTTGTCAAAGCCACAGCTGTTGAAATCAAAAGACTTGGGGCAATCCCGTTTTCGGCATATTGTTCAGATCCTTGTGACGGGCGAACACAAGGTACAACTGGCATGATGGACAGCCTAGCTTTTAGAAATGATGCAGCAGTTGTCCTACGACGCCAGATTAGATCATTACCAACCCGTAGAGGCGTTATTGGTATAGCTACCTGTGATAAGGGCTTACCGGCAATGCTAATTGCCATTGCCGGAGTACCTGACCTTCCAGGATTAATCATTCCTGGTGGAGTAACACTACCACCGAGTGAAGGCGAGGATGCAGGAAAGATACAAACGATTGGTGCGCGCTTTGCCCATGGCGAAATTTCGCTGCAGGACGCAGCCGATCTGGGATGCAAAGCTTGTGCCAGTTCAGGAGGAGGCTGCCAATTTTTAGGAACAGCAGCAACGGCGCAAGTAGTGGCAGAAGGTCTGGGAATTACCTTAACACATGCGGCATTAGCACCTTCGGGGCAACACATTTGGGCCGACATGGCAACTCGATCTGCACGGGCACTAATCCATCTGGAAGAACAACGAACAAAAACAGGTAACATCATTACGAACGCCGCCATTCGAAACGCTATGATTATACATGCAGCTTTCGGAGGATCAACCAATTTATTGCTTCACATTCCAGCTATTGCACACGCTGCCAAACTTGATCGGCCAAAAATTGAAGATTGGATTAAAATCAACCAACAAGTACCACGTATTGCTGACGTCCTACCAAATGGGCCAATTGGTCACCCTACTATTCAGGTTTTCCTAGCTGGCGGTGTTCCGGAAGTAATGTTGCGCTTACGTGAATTGAATGTGCTTGATGAAGAAGTAATGACGTCGACTGGGAAAACGCTCGCACACAACTTGGATTGGTGGTTCAAGTCGGAACGCCGCCAGCGGCTGAAGGATTTGTTGTTTAAGAAAGATGGAATAGACCCAGACGACGTAATCATGAGTCCTGATGTAGCCAAACAGCGTGGATTGACTAGTACCATTACTTTTCCACGTGGCAACCTTGCCCCTGAGGGATCCATCATTAAAAGTACGGCCATCGATCCAAGTTTGGTTGACAATGATGGTGTCTATCGAATGACTGGAACCGCACGCGTTTTTGTTACCGAAAAAAAGGCTATCCTTGCAATTAAGGAACGGAAAATCAAACCAGGTGAAGTGATGGTACTAGTATGTCGTGGACCAATGGGAACAGGAATGGAGGAAGTTTACCAGATTACATCTGCGTTAAAGCATCTCCCCTACGGCAAGAACATCGCCTTAATTACTGATGCACGATTTTCAGGCGTGTCCACTGGGGCTTGCATCGGTCACATCGGACCTGAGGCCTTAGCAGGAGGACCAATCGGAAAGGTAATAGACGGGGACATTATCCAAATTATTGTCGACCGCAACCAACTTGAAGGCAGCATTAATCTGGTTGGTTATGATAATAAAATGTTGGGGATTAAAAATGGGACAAAGCTCTTACAAGAAAGGTCTCCACGACCTGATCTACAAACAGATGCTATGCTGCCTGACGATACCAGACTTTGGGCAGCATTACAAGGTGTAAGTGGAGGAACTTGGGGTGGATGCGTCTATGATGTTGACGCTATCATCAACCAATTGAACGGTAATACACCACATGAATAGAATACCTATCCATACACTATTATGGTTGGTTACTATGTTATTCTTATCCGGAGGACGGAGTACTGCACAACACTCCAACCTACCTATTTGCACAGCACCAAATGAACAGCTTTTTCCTGATATAGTCAGTGACGGCGATAGAGGAGCCATCATCGCTTGGATGGATGCACGAAACGGAAATCGCGACATTTTCATTCAGCGAATTGATGCAAAAGGCAAAATCTTATGGAAAAAAGACGGAATCGCTATTTGTCAACTGCCTGGATCGCAAGGATGGCCAATTCTCATACCAATCTCAGACAACAATGGTACAATTATTGTCTGGCGNGATTCACGCAATGGGAACCCAGATCTCTATGCCCAGCGAATCGACATAAACGGCACAGAATTATGGGAGAAAAATGGCATCCCTATTTGTCAGAATTTGGCAAGCCAAGACGATCCTAAGGCCATAGCAGATGGGGAAGATGGAGTGATTGTAGTATGGGAGGATTGGCGAAATAATAGACAGGATCTTTTTGCTCAACGGGTTAATGGAAAAGGCGAAGCAATTTGGAGCAAAGACGGCGTTGCTGTCTATGATGGCACAGGGGATCAATACGATCCTTCCCTGACAACCGATCAAACAGGCGGTGCAATTTTTGCTTGGTGGGATATCAGTACACCAGAATGGAGAGTTTTCTCGCAACGAATTAGTGCGGACGGGCGAAAACTATGGCCGGAGCGTGGTCTTACTGTTTGTGAAGCAAATGGGAACCAAGGAGGACCATTGGTAATTTCCGATGGATCTAATGGAGCCTTCGTAGTGTGGTCAGATTACCGCAACGATCCGGCCATTTTCACTACGTCGGATCTCTATGCCCAACGAATAAACGCTAATGGTCAACGGCTGTGGAACCCTGATGGTATTGTTATTTGCGATCAAATGGAAAATCAACAACAACCATTTATCACGCACGTTAATCATGGCATTGGTGGTATCGTCATCACTTGGTGGGATGATCGGGACGTCTTTTCTGATATTTACGCACAGTGGATCAATGGTGATGGGGAACCGATGTGGGCACTAAATGGTCTACCAATTTGTATCGCGGAAGGTGAACAGCGGCAACCTAAGCTAATTCGAGATAAATCAGATGGCACAATTATATACTGGCTCGATTATCGTGGTGATTATGGGAACAAAGCAACATCTGCAATCTATGCTCAACGAATAGATAAAAATGGCAGGTCACTTTGGGCACTAAATGGAATGCCAATCTGTCTTGCTGACGGTGGACAGATGACACCAGATGCTATTATGACTGACAATATAGCACTTATTGCTTGGAGTGATGGTCGTAATGGNGATTCGTACGATATTGACATCTACGCAGAACTCATTCTACTTAGTTCAAACATCACAGAATAGAGAAAATCCGTACTCCCAGCCAAACTGCAATTAGTCCAACGAATATACTTAACCCAGCATTCATCAACGCACCTAAGTAATTCCCAGTCTCAGCCAACATCATGGTTTCATACTCAAACGTAGAAAAGGTTGTGTAAGACCCCAGAAAACCAATNGATATTGCCCATTGATAACCTTGGTTNGTACTCAAGTATCGCGTGCTAATCAAAGTCAAAAACANACCAAGNAGAAAAGAACCAGTGATATTAACAATAAAAGTTGCATAAGGNAATTCATCACCCAGATAGTGTTTGNCTAAAACGCCAAGCCAATACCGCGCATTTGCACCAAGACTTCCTCCAATTGCAATAAGGAGAATCTTCTTTAGAACCATTCAAATCTCGAANNCGTAGCCAANCCTATNTTTCCACAAGGATTNTAGCATAAAGGAAANGATGATGAAAGAACAAAGCAAACAGTCGAAAACCACCTATGATTCACCTTTTAACCGCGAATTTTCTACGGACGCAATACACGCAGGGGAGTTCGAGAACATGTCGGCGATACCAATTTACCAAGCGGCGACTGTCGATGGACAATACCTCAGATCAGGGAACCCTACCATAGATGCTTTTGAGACTCGCGTTAAAACCCTTGCCCAAGGGTCTTGGGGAACCGCAACTGCCAGCGGGACATCAGCCATTAGCCAAGTACTTACAAANTTGTTAGAATCAGGCAGCCGGATCGTTTGTCACCACACCCTCTATGTTTGGACTAAAGAAATTTTAAATACCTATCTTGCTAAATTTGGTGTAGAAGTTGTCTACGTGGATATGACAGATCTTGACCAACTTAGAAAAGCGGTCAAGAAAAAGACTGACGTTATTTACTTTGAACCTTTTGCTAATCCCACACTTGATGTCATTGACGTGAAATCAGCGATTGAAATTGGTAAAGCTGCAGGTGGGATTGTTGTGGTTGATAATACTTTCCTAACTCCATATCTCTTACGCCCCCTCGATATGGGTGCTGACATTGTCTTACATAGCGCAACGAAATACTTGTGCGGTCATGGCGACACCCTCGCAGGAATTATTGTCAGTAAAACGGAAGAAATGGGACATCAGATAGATCATATACGAAACGCTTATGGTGGAATCCTAAGTCCACAGAACGCCTTTCTACTTCTACGAGGAATCAAAACGCTACCCGTTCGCATGAAGTTACATTGNTCAAACGCTCAATCCGTAGCTGAATTCTTGGAATTACATCCAAAAATCAAACAAGTAACATACCCAGGATTACCGTCGAGTCAAGGACATAAAATTGCCAAGACGATGACAAACGGTTTTGGAGGAATGATTAATTTTGAAACAGTTGATAATGAAACACATCACCAATTNCTGAAAAAGGTGACGCTATGTAAACCATGGGTAAGCCTTGGAGATGCACAATCGCTNGTCATTGGCCAAGGAGGACATAATCGAATTCGTATGTCAGTTGGCTTGGAAGCCATCTCCGANATTATCTGCGACCTTGATCAAGCGCTTGCATAAATCAAATANCTCCTACTNTGAGAAGGTNCTTTTTCNCNTTGATGCAAACCTAAGTGTCAGAATCAAACCTCCTGATAAATCTAGNGACAACCACTGGCATAGCCGAANNAAACACAAAGTTAGTCTTTTAAANAAGCTTNCAGAAAATTTCCAATGTTGANGTAGCAGGTAAAATCACCGTAACCTAGAGTCGAGCNAAGACTAATTACTACTAGTGTTAGCTTGAGTAGTATCATTGGGCGGAGCGAATTCAAATTGCTCCGCCTCATCTCTAAGTCTCTCTTCCTCTTTCTTGGTTAGCTCGATCTCTTCCAACCGAGCTGAGGCAATCTTCTTCAATTGCCAGTGATCTAACAGATTAATTCGTCCCCATCGGCTTTCAATAATTTCACGCCATTTAAACTCTTCAAGCAAATCATAGCACAAACGTTGATCAATACCAATCAGCCGCGCCAAATTTTCATGAGAGAGTCTAACCCGGATTTCAGTGCTTTTCGGTCTACGTAAGCCATATTCTAATTCCAAAAAAGACAATACCGTCGCCAATCGTGACGAGGCAGAACGGCCAATTACGTTTTCCATTGAGTTCTCGATCTTGAGCCAACTAATCCATTTTCTGATCTGCAAACATCGATTTGGATCCTTTCGCATTAGTAATTCAAACTCATAACGCGATAGTACCTGTAGACAAGTCACATCAAGTGATTCAACTTTCAGCTGATTTTCAGCCTCATCATCCATTTGGACTTCGCCAAAAATCTCTCCCTTTTCGACAGTTGCTACGGTCATTTTTTCAACCAAGTCGGTTTCATTTTTTTCCGGGGGTTTATATAGTTTTACTTTTCCTGATTTAACAACATACACAGTATCAAAGCCACTTTGAACCTCTTCATAGCGGTTGATGTTCCAACTCCGAGAAACGCGATTTAAGGCAGCGGTTTCAATCTCGTTCAACTGCTGGTAGATGTTAATATGCTTCAGGTACCAAAACTTTTCCATCCTATCCTCTCAACCGTTCGATAGCAATAGGAAGGTACCCCAAAAGATCACCTGCGACCATACCATATTGACCAACCGATTCAGACGCTAAGTCACCAGCAAGGCCATGAAGATAAACCCCAAGCACAGCAGCAGAAAAACTATCCATGCCTTGAGCAATAAACCCAGCAATAACCCCAGTCAGCACATCACCTGACCCAGCAGTCGCCATTCCGGTATTCCCCGTAGAATTGATCCACACCTGTCCATCATATCGAGCAACAACGGATGGTACTCCCTTTAGGACAAGAACCAATTGATGATCTTGCGCGAACTGTTGAGCAATATTTACCCTATCAGCCTCAATCTCCGAAACCGGCACATCCAATAATCGCGACATTTCACCAGGATGAGGTGTCAAGACCGATTTCGTATTCAGAAATTTGAGCGTATCCAAATTCTGTGCAACCGCGTTTAAACCATCCGCATCAATAACCATAGGCTTATCATGTTGACAAACAAGACGATTAACAAGCTCAACTGTTTCAAAGTGCTGAGAAAGTCCAGGGCCAATTGCCAGTACAGACTTATTTCGATCAATATATTCCCCAATTTGTGATTCAGCAGCCAAGGCTATTGANCCTTGGTCAGTTTCGGGCAGAGGAATAGTCATGACCTCAGTCAATTTCATTTCAAGCACCTGATTAAGACTAGCAGGAATCCCAAGTGTTACTAATCCTGCACCTACACGCAAGACAGCCTCGCTTGCGAGTGTAGCTGCGCCAGTCATTCCAATTGATCCGGCCACGACAAAAACGCGACCATAACTGGTCTTGTAAGAATTCGGGGTACGATCCGGTAATAGNCTTACAGCATCCTCGTGTTGTATCCAGTTAAGGACAATATCATGAGTTTCGATAATNCTTTCAGGAAATCCAACTTCGTACGTAGGAACGATTTCTAATTTTCCAGCGATTTCTACACCAGGATAGGTAAGTAACCCAAGTTTGGGCAACCCAATAGTGAGAGTTATATCAGCACAAACACATGCACCTTCCGCTCGACCGTTATCTGCGTTCAGACCAGAAGGAATATCAACAGCAAGTATAGGGACACTCGCTTCATTAGCTAACCTGATAATTTCAGCAATATGCCCGTGTACTCCTCCACGAAGTCCAGTTCCAAAAATGGAATCAACAACTAAATCCATTTCTGCAAGGCTTTTTTCAATCTGTTTCAAATTAGTCTTCGAATTGACCTCCNTTATAGGGATCCCAAGATTTTGAACAATGGACAAATTCGTCTGAGCATCACCTCGAAAACAATCTGCAGGGGAAAACAAGAACACGATTACTGAAACATCAGACATCATCAAATGNCTAGCGATAACNAACCCATCTCCACCATTGTTNCCCTTTCCAACTAGTATTGCGATTCGGNTTGCATCGGGGAAATTACTGCATATANACCGGACAACTGCNCGACTAGCATTTTCCATCAAGACAATACCGGGAATACCAATTGCCTCGATAGTCTGNTCATCGATAGATCTCATTTGGCTAGCTGTGACGATTCTCATTTGATGAAATCCCTAAACNCTGNTAGAATCAGTATAANTNNAAAAAGTGAGGCAACATGGANGAGCACCAAATATCAAGTCTGATCAACCATGGANTTCTGAAAAAAACATTTCCGGGNGCTGTTGCCCTTATNGTNGAAGATAACAACGTATTATACCACAAAGCATTCGGTAACCGGATGGTTAGACCANAGATCCTGCCGATGGAAACTGATACAATCTTTGATCTTGCATCGCTTACAAAACCAATCGTCATAAGNACGCTAATTATGAAACTAGTTGAGATGAAACTAGTAAATCTNGACGAACCAGTNCAATACTACCTTCCGGAAGTAAAANATAATCGGATCAGTATCTTAGATCTATTAACACANCGNTCAGGCTATCCAGCCTGGACTGCNATCTACTTAAATNTNACATCAAATGATAAGGTACTCGAGTACCTCGGCCAGATAAAGCTCACCTACGAAACAGGTAAAAAGGTTATCTACAGTTGTCTCGGCTATATNCTNCTTGGCATNCTNATCGAAAGANCTNCNGACATGCANCTTGATCAACTANCNAAAGAGTGGATCTGCGATCCACTGCAAATGACTAATACATTTTATAACCCACCAGAAAATGTAGTGAGCCAGTGTGCTGCGACTGAGGACTCAAACAGCTTTGAACGTCAAAAAGCAGACAAATACCAAGGATATGATTGGCGAGACGGTGTAATTATCGGAAAAGTACATGATGAAAACGCGAATTATTTGAATGGAGTTTCCGGAAACGCAGGCCTTTTCTCAACCACATGGGATCTAGGAAAATTCTGTCAAATGCTAATTGACGGAGGNAGACAAATCCTNAANCAAAACAGCATCAACCAAATCAGCAATGTATACACAAAAGAGCTTAACTCGNCTCGTGGCATTGGCTGGNTTGTNCTTGAGGACAAATCTCTTTATCACACAGGCTTTACTGGCACTGCAATTCGGTTGAATCTTAAAGAAAAGACTTATGAAATCTTATTAACGAACCGGGTACATCCCGACGCTTCAAATACAGACATCCTCGAATTCCGTGACAAATTCTACAATTTTTAACCTCATAATTCCCGCACTTTTCTGGCCGTAAAATTGATGCGGTCAGTATTTCGGTGTGGTTTACTAAATGTGTACATATCATAGACGCTAACCAACTCATAACCGGTTTTATTCAACATTTTCTTGATAATATTGGCTCCAAAAATCCGTTGAATGTGCATCTCCTCAAACCTACGGAACAGATCTCCTTCCCGAATAAAAAAAGTAAGTGACGTACGACATAATTTATCTGCATAGGTATAAATATTTTGCCAAATGTAGGAATAATCCTGATCATTTTCGGCAAAAGTCTGGGAGTGAAAATGCTTGACAATGTTTCGCTCAGTTGTAACATCAAAAATAAAAACCCCAGATATTNCGAGATGATTCGACACATTTCGACAAGCAGTCTCAAACTCCTGCTCATNAATCATATANTTAATACTGTCATAGGTACAAACAATCGTGTCAAATTTCTGTGGCAGATCAAAGTCACGCATGTCGCCTTGTTGAAATTCAATTTTNAGATTCAATTGTTCCGTTTTNTGACGCGCTATTTTCAACATTCCTTCAGCNCGATCAACCCCCCACATTTCATAACCTCGTTTGGCGAGAAGCATAGTCAATTGCCCTGTACCACAAGCAAGATCCAACATTTTCTGTGGTTGATGATTATTACGAAGAAATAAGTCATTGATATATTCCTCCCAACGAGGATAATCAACATTGTACATAATACGGTCATATGCATAAGCNAACTTTTCATAAGGATTTGCTAAATCACTCATTTCNTCCNCACNNCTCTCTTTATACCAACAGTTGCGTTTGTCATTTTCAAAAGTGTGCTAACNTCCTGTGAAGTCCAGATGCCATCCGAGTTGGATTTTCTCGCATAGTCCGCTGCTGTTTTAGCTTTGCTCAAGCTNATCTTACCATTAATCACACTCCATGGAATCCCTTTAACTGCATCTTGAACATTAAGAAACGTTTGTTGAATTTCCGAAGCCCCAACGCCCGACGGAGCTTGTTGAATTAATTCCGCTTCTATAAGTTCAATTGCATAACCCAAAATCTGTTGAATCAAATGCCACTGAACAACAAACAAAAGAAACATCAATACCAGTCCAATTGCAAGAACACAAGCAATCAAGGATAAATGTNCCTGAAACTTCTCTCGGATCATATCACAATTGTAAAAAATCTTTATTTTTACCAGTTTCTTCTAAATTAGAATTTAAGACCGATACAATGCCATGGGTTCCATCGACACGAACCATCTGACCAGATTTAATCCNTTTCGTTGCCATAGAGATACCAGCCACTGCNGGAATTCCATATTCGCGAGCAACAACCGCACCATGCGAAAGCACACCCCCACGCTCCATTACTAATGCTGCAGCTCCCAGAAAAAGNGGCGTCCACCCCGGATCAGTTGANGGACATACAAGGACATAATTCTTTTGATCTATGCTTGCTTNNGTCGGATCNGTAAGTANTTGGGCGATACCATTTGCAACTCCNGCCGAAATACCAGTNCCTTTCATTTCNTTATGCACCTCAACAGGNATTGNATCTCCAATTTGATTAAGTGCATCACTATATATTACNTCAGGNAATTCAATACGCAAAATCTTTGACCTTTCCGCTCGACGNGCAGAAATCTTCTGCATTGCACCATCACGGTCAAAAGGNATNTCNAATTCATCAATCATCAAATAAAACACTCCATCACCAAGATTATAACGCCGNCCAATTTCAAGTAACGCTCTCCGAATCAATTCATAACCAAGCATCAAATAAAATTTTGATTTCTCACGGAAGGGCATGTAGCGCCGTGTTAAATCAAGGATGCGTCGGATTTGTTTTTGACGAGTTTTACTCAAATTGTTTAGTTCCTTCTCAGCTTGAAGTTTATTCTCCTCCTGACTCTGGATCCGGTANNCCGGATTTGTTTCTGGATTCATTTGAAATGAAGCNACAATCTGTTCAATATAAGACGTATCTTCACGCCACCGAGGTTGGGCCAATTCAAATTCTTCAGTAGCTCGATGTCCAAATTGTGCCAGAAATTCTTCAACTGCTAGATTCCCCTGTGCTACCTCCCACATCTTCAGATGAGANATAACCGTTGGATTNTCATTTACAACATTCGTCAAAGCATGAANAATTTCAGTAACCTTNGTTTTATCTGTAAAACTTTTCTTCAGTAACAGTTCCAATTTTTGATAGGCATAAACGGCAAAAATCGATCCTTTAAGCGCATCTCTTGCAAAGTCACTCATCGTTTTTCTCTGCCATTCATGTAACTTGTCGACAAGCTGGCTGTCAGTCAAACACTGCAAATTCACTTCGAGTTCTCTTCTAACATAATCCTCAAATAGCGGAAGAATCTGGTTACTAAGGGTATNATCAAAATTTCTGATCAATCTTTGTAGATTATGNTCTACAACCAGCATTTTTATAATGCTCAACAAAAACAACNTAACAGAAACAATACGTTTAAGATTCGGACTTGGCTGAGGGTACATCGCCTTTTGCGGTTTTTTNTTGAGTTCTTCAAAATTATACTCGTATGGAAAACCATAATANAGATTCTCAACNTCACGGCTCAAATTNAAATATNTCCGACCACATATTAAATCCAGCAGACCNTCTTGATCAACNCTCGGACTAGGAAAGAACCCAAGATCACGAAAGGCAANGCCATAACCACCTCTACCAGACATAAAANTCTTGATAATTGACCACGTCATGGGAAGAGGCGCAGGCAGAACCTCTGCTAAATTATACCGACTCCAAACAGTTCCATCAGGATCAGATTTTTGTTCTAACACATCAATTTCCCGTCGGCGAAGAATTTCAATCTGTGCGGTATCTGTCAAAGTAGTAACTGCGCGTGCTTGCAGGATATAAAACTGGTTTTCAGCGTAAGCCCATTCAATGTCTTGCGGAGTACCATAAAAGTTCTCAATATCCATCCCATGATTCACGAGTTGATACACCAAATCCCTTCTTAAACTCGGTATGTCACGCTTATCAATCGGGACTTCAATTAGCCCCATTCGACTGACCATTTGGCGTTTGGCAGCTATCTTTTCAGACACAACCTGTCCATCCAACTTAGAAACGATAAGATGATCTGGGGTGACTTCACCAGAAACAATCGATTCTCCTAATCCCCAATTCGACTCAATGACAATCTCATCTCCGCCAATTGGGTTAATAGTGAACATCACACCAGAAACTTCTGCATCAACCATAGCTTGTACAACAACGGCTATACCAAGTCCCTCCTCATCTATCTGCTGATCCCGACGATAGGCAATAGCACGACTCGACCACAGCGATGCCCAACAGGCTTTAATTTTATCTAAGAGTAGTGCCGCTTGTGAAATGTTAAGGAAGGAATCCTGTTGACCAGCGAAACTTGCCTGAGGGAGATCTTCCGCCGTTGCCGAGGATCTAACGGCAACATTCCCTGTCTCGAGCTTCCCATAAGCAAGTAAAATAGCATCTTCGAGCGACTCTGAAAGTGCTACTTTTTGAATTTCATCTGAGGATAGTTGATCTAATGCTCCGATCGTCTGTCGGTAAGCATCGGTAGTAACACAAAAACCTGCGGGCACATGGAAACCAGCTCGAGTTAGCTTTCCAAGATTCAGCGCTTTTCCACCAACAAGACTAAGATCTTCATCACAGATATCCGAAAAATGCTTAATATATTCCATGGAAGTGAACGATATTAGCGATCAACCTCCTCTCGAGGTTCTCTCTTCTGCTGAAAAGCAAAAAGGCGTTCGAACATGAGGTTCAAACGCCTTTACAGTTTATGTACCTAAAACTTATTGTTTACCATCAAGATATGCCCGAATTTCGGAAATCTTGCGTTGTGCTATTTTCACCGCATTACTAACCTGAGAATCAGTTGCTGGCGCAGCCTCATACTTTTTCCATAACGAATCAAAAGTATCAATTGCATTCGCATAATAACTTTCTTCCTTATCCGCCATGACCATATAAGCCTCTCCAATCTGAACGTACGCAAGATCTGCATACTTGGTATTTGGATACGTTTTGATCAAGTCATGAAACACAGCTATTGCACTTTCAAGTGCTTCTACCTCTTCCGGACTTCCAGTACTAAACGCACGTCGAGTCGTGGTCAAATGATCTCCAGCCTTAGTATATATGTAGTATGCGAGAGTATTTTGAGTCTCCCTCACATAGAGTCCAGCTCTTTCTTTCGTCTCAGCATCAATGCCCGCAATCTCAGCAGCAGCAAGGTATTTTTCAACAGCTAATTTATAGAGGCGTATCCGTTCGGAGTTCTCTATATCAGGAGCACTACCCTCGTTATAAAGCTTATTACCAAGATTAACCATAGCATTCCCAGCATAAGAACTCTGTGGATATTTCCCCGCAAGAACTTCGTTTGTTTCAAATAACTTACGGCGCCACTTTGCACTTTCAGCTTCATCATCAGCACCATCAGCCAACATATTATAGCAAGTTGAAATTGCATAAAGCGCTTCAGGAGCGCTTTCCGATTTCGGGTAGTTTTTATGGACTTTGTCATACTCAACAACAGCCCGCTCGTATGCTAAAGAAGCATAGTAGGATTCNCCCGATTGAAACTGCCAAGTTGCAGCATCCTTTGCATTTGGAAAACGTTTNGCCAACGAAGAAAACGTATCAGCAGANGAACGGAAAAAACCTTGAACNNNCTCGGAGACNCCTTCATCTTCACCTAATTGCAAGCGCCCTAACTCGAACTGGGCAGTACCAGCATAAACCAGAGATTCTTCAACACTCTCCAAAACCTCAGGAGAGGAAGCAAAATACCCTTGATCTACATACTTAGCGAAAAGTTGCAACGGTTCAATCGCTTTTTGAAGTTCATCCTTATACTTGAAGCTGGTACCAATTGAGTAATAAAGCTGGCCTGNTTGAAAGAGCGCATTCTGCAGAAATGGTATTAGCCNTTTATCAAGATTCTCAACTGGCAAGCTAAGTGGGTAAACTGCCATATAAGCTGCAGCAGATTCTCTACTTGCATCAATGTAAGGCTGTAAATCTGTNCCCGCTTCATCAGAANAAAGCGACCTTGCTCGNTCAAAGTAGAGAGACCCAAGACTATACTGCGCCGATATTTTTTGCGATTTCAGTTGTGCTCGACNACGAGTTGCTATCGCTTCAGCTATAGCATCTTCCAGACGTCCTAGCCNTTGATAAAGATCCGACTTTCGCAGTGANGCATCTCCTACCATCTCTTGAATACTTTTGTCGGGTTCACCAGAATAATCTTTAACCAGCGTTTCATAGGCTTTCAGAGCNTTTTCCTGATCATTCAGCTTTTGTTGGTAAAGCAAGCCAACCCGATAGTATGATTGAGCATTCACAATTGCCCCTGCCCCTGCCTGTATCGCATTTTGATAAGCCAATAATGCATCATCATACTGACTTAAATGATCATCAAGCGCTATAGCCATTGCGAAGTACGAATTNCCTTTCAGNTTCGCATCATCAGTATTCTCAGTAATATACTGATATTCTTGAACTGCNNAACNGTATGCTTCCTGNGAATTATACAATTCGGCCAAACGCGAATGAGCTTGAAAAATCAAATCTTTTCGTGCTTCATCTTCGGTTTCACCTTCATACGAAATAGCCTTAGCATAGGCAACGACAGCAGCTTCGTCATCCCCCAAACCAAATTTTGCTAAACCGAGTGTATAATACCCACTGATCATGCTATCAACGCTGTGATNNANCTCAANGACCTTNTCNGCNCTACNAGCNGAATTTTGNAACGCAAGATTNTTTGCCNCTNAGTCTNCTNCNGACTGTGCTTGCTGATAATAGCAAACAGCTGTTTGATAATATGCNTTAGCNAAAATCTCAGGATCAGCACCTGGGAATTCTTGCGCAACCTTTTGATATTCTGAAGCCGCAGTACTATAATCTTTATCACGATAGTAAAGGTGGCCTATCTTCAACTGTGCTCGTGTCCGNGCTTCAGGTGGAGCACCTGTATTACCAACAATACGCTGTAAGCTAGCAATAAGTAATTGTTTATCCTCTTCTGAGTCAATTCCCTGCTTCTCAATAGCTGTAGCCTTAACGAGATCGATATGCCCCAAGGTTTTAAGGACATTCACCTCACTGCTGTCGCTAAAATTATCGCTTGCCTCATCAGCATATGACATTACGTTTTCCCACTGATCCGTATCCCGAAATGCAAGCACAATCCCATAATAAGCTTCGACGATGTTTGGACTATCAGCATAATCATTAATCATCTTTTGAAACGAAGTTATCGACTTGTCAAATGCAGAAGAATCGTCTTTAGCAGCTTTGTAGTAACACAGACCAATCAGATATTGTGCGTCATCCGCATACTCACCCGCAGGATTACCAGCCACGACCTGCTCATATGCGTTCGCTGCTTCGACAAAGCGCTCTTCGTTTCGTAAGAGGTCGGCAAGCTTAATTTCCGCCAGCGAGCGATTATCGGCACTAAGNATATCCAAAATAGTCCCGTAGAAATCGATAGCTTCTGCTATTTTACCTTCCTCAATATAACTTTGGGCTATCAGCAATTGCGAACGTTCGTAATTGTCACTATTCTCACCAATAGCTTCATAAAGTCCACGCGCAATAAGCCACTCGTCCCTTTTCTCATGCACGAGTGCTTTGTTCAATATCGCCGCTTCAACTTGCTGGGTACGTTCTGGAAAATCATCATATCGTCCAGCTTCCACACCTAGCAGAAACGATTCATCATTAAATTTATCAATAGCCTGCCCGTAGGCATTAATCGATTTTGCCAACAAGTCTACATCTAAGCTATCACCTTCACTATCCTCCAATGCAATCTCGTAATAAGATCTCCCTTCTTGAAATTTGGCAATAACTTTGAGAAGGTGGAACTTAGGTAATGATTCATAATCACCATCCGGTTTGTCCCAGAGTCTAGCGTATTCTACTGCTGCCTCGTTATACTGTTTGAAATCATTAAACTTCATATCAGCAAACCTCAGCTGAACTTCCGCTGCCAAGATATCCAGTTGAGGATCCTCTCGATTTTTATCAATAAACTCTCTTGCAACTAGTTCGAGCTCCTCTTTTCGATCAAGATCATTGAGAGCCCATATTGCACCATAAAGAGCGTGAGGTGCGACGGGATCAGTTGGATAATCATTATAAGCTTTCTGATACCATCCAAGCGATATTTCCAAGTTTTCCGTAGCTGAATCAGCTTGACCTGTCTCCTTGAGACTACTAGCAAATTTGTAATGAGCCTCTCCCAGCTGGAAGGTTACATACGGAACCAAATCAGACTGGTCAGCGTGTTCATCAAGTACACGTTGGTAAGCAACAGAAGCTTCAGACCAACTACTCAACTTAAAGTGACTATCAGCAATTCCTAACTTCGCCTCAGAAATAAACTGGCTGGTTGGGTAATTTTCCAAAAGTGTAGCATAAGCGACAATCGCATTCGCATAATCTTCTTCGTCGTAGTAGGTTCGACCAATTGCAGTTTGAATTTCAGACTGAACATCTTCATCATTGGTATTCTGAATAGCAAGTTCATAGTTTACACGCGCATTGTCATAGTCCTTCTGACGCGCGTAGACTGCTCCCATATCAAAGTAAGCTGCAGTCACATACTTGCTTGTCGGAAACTTGGTGACAAAGTTCGTATAGCGAGTAATTGCTTCTTCAAAACGAGAAATCTGGTTCAAGCAATAGGCTGCTTTATACATTGCTTCAGCTTGTAAATCCGGATAGTTTTTGAACTCTTCAGTTGCCAACCTATCAAATTCTTGGGCAGACTGTTCATAATTCTGCTCATCAAGAAATGATTGAGCTATTAGATGTTGTGCATCATCTTTAAAATCAGAGTTAGGAAAACCATCAAGTACCTGTTTAAACCCCTGACGGGATGCATCATAATTCTGAAGTTTGTAGTTAAGTTGACCAATAGCATACCAAGCGTTTTCAACAAAAAGACTGTTTGGATAATTTTCAATCAGCTCGTTAAACTTTGGTTCTGCCAATTCATACTTTTCTTGCTTGTAGAGGATATGCCCCCAAAGGTAAGTCAACCCTTCCATATGCTTGGGCACCTTCGCATTTGGCCAAACTTCCTCAATTGTCGCGACCGCTTGATCAAAATAATTAACATCTCCTGTATCTTCTGCTAACTTTGAATAGCAAACAGAAATTCTGTACTTAGCTAATGTCACAAAGTCCTTGTCAATAACTGCGGTTTTTACGCCCCATTTTTCTGACTCAATAAGGGCCTCTTCAAACTTCGCAATCGATTCCTCATAATTTTCTGTACTATAAAGTTGCTCTCCGTCCTTATATAGACGTTCTACTTTCTTGGAACTACCAGATGGCCAAAACAGGACAAAACCTAATGTTATCAGTGCCGTAGCGGTTAACACCTTCGGATTCATTAAGAAACACCTCTCTTCAATAATTTGACAGAAATTTAGATTTTATAGCCGAACAGGATCAAAAACCCGAGCGACTGATAAGTTATTTAAAATACGATTAGTATGGCCCAATCTTCGCCACTTAATTTTTTTAGAGAAAGAAGAGAACGCTACACTTGAAGGCAACGCGTAGTCCACTTTCCGATCAGCTTTGGTAGGTACTGCAGGTTGCGCAAAGAATACAAAATCCGATTCATCCACGCTATAAAGCGGTTTCACTTGACGACGATCTGAAATCAAACTNCCCATCTTCATTTCAATTGATTCCCGTTGCTTAAGNATATCATCGATTCTCTTATCAACCCGGTTCCATTGAGATACAAGGACAATTGGCTGGCGGTTGTGAGCCAATTGACGGTTTTCCACGATGCCAACTTCACTCGAAACTTCAAGAAAATCCGACGTTACATTTGCTTGAAAAACATGATCTTCGGCAACNTTAATCAACTGAGGAAAAAATAACGCCGAAGACAAAACAAGAAGCATCGCAAAAAACACGAAGCCCATTATCCACCTATTGTAAAAACGTTGATTAATCAAAAGTAAAACTGAAGATACCAATCTTTCACGGAGGTCTTCTATACGCCAGAAGACCTCACGGCAAAATGCAGGTACTCGCCACCATACCTGACATGATCTTTTATCAACTAACTGCTGTAAATCATCTAACAGTTGCGTATTATACCCGTTTGGGAGATCCGGACTGACATAAAAGCCCAACAAGTGATTCGTTCGTTTGAGCAATTTCAACTCAGATTGACATGGAAGACACAACCGTATATGATCACGAATCTGCTTTTTTTTCCCACTCGACAAACTATCCTTAATAAAATCAGACAAGTAAAGCTGGATATAAGAACACTTGTTTTTCATCTTAAGTCCACCGAAGTGGTATCAATATATGATTTCAACCTGTCCCTGAGCTGCTTTCGAGCATAATGCAACCGAGATCTGACTGTCCCTTCTGAACACCCTAGAATCGAAGCAATTTCCACATGTGTGAGTCCTTCAAACTCGTATAAAACGACAACGGTCCGGTGCTTGAGCGATAGGCTATTTACCGCTTGCGTTACTGTTTTCTGTAATTCCTGTTTCTCAACATGTAAATGGGGAACGTTTATCAGATTCGAGTTTCGCCCAGAGCCAAAATGGACGTCGTTCTCACAGACGGCTGAAAGAGACGATTCACAACGACGATTTCGGCGTTTAACCAAGTTGGTAGCTTTATTTACCGCAATCCGGTAAACCCAAGTTTCAAAAGCGGCCTTCCGACGTAAACTGTAAATTGATTCATATACCTTAAGAAACGTTTCCTGCGTTACATCACTGGCATCTTCATGGTTTCTGGTAATCTGCATTGCGATACGATATATGCGACGTTGATATTTATGAACCAACTCCGCTAGTGCTCCAGCTTTCCCATGTTGCAAACCCTCGACCAGTAACACACTAGATCCAACTCGCTCCAACTACAATATCCCTTTANGTATTAATTAAGTAAGACAACTCAAATGTATAAACCGTTCAATTTAAAATGCTAAATTAATATTGTTTTCATTCTTCCAAGAGTCTATTGATTTTACCATCAAACTGATCAGAGACCCCAATTAAACATTCCAGAGATTTCCTGCCGTACTCGCGATTGCCTTGTCTATACTCTCGCGCACTGCTATCAATTAGTATTCCAACGTCTTCCGGGGCAACCTTAGCTAGTTCCCGAAACGCTGCGGTTGCTCTTCCCCACTTTCCTACCTTTCTATAGCAAACACCCAATTTCAAATACAGCTCTGCTTCTCGAATTCCAAGCTCAACTGTTTTTTCCAAACAGGTACCCGCACGATGATAATCTTGTGTCATATAGAACTGTAATCCAATATTGAAAACAACATCATCGAGTAATTCGCCTTTACCCGCCATACTGCTTTTAACTTCAGCAACATCGAGTAGGCCACTTTGCTGCAACAACACCTTGGCATTATAACCGAAAATTGCTGATTTCGTCCAACTAGCAAAAGCCGATTGCGCATCCGGCCGNGTAAGTGGGCCAATGCCAGNTTCCGAGTTCTGTCGGATAAGATCAACAGAACTCACCTTTGACTGAGTTCGCAAGTCTTTCATATCAGAAGACCCAATATCAGCAACACCACCAAGATCTAATAATTTTTTTCGAGCGACTTCAACATGTGGCATCGCATTCGGAAACTCCTCGACAACGCGTGAAAACACTTTTCTCGCCTGAATTACAGAGTCCGGCTGACTGGCATAAACCGTACCAATTCTCAACAGAACATACGGCAGGTTCTGCAAATCGTCAGGATGTCGATTTCGGTAATCCACGTAATATTTGACAGCTGAGTCCAGATCCCCTAACTCAAAAAAGCAATCTGCAATACGCAGCCTTGCAACCTGACTTCGTTCATCGTCTGAAAAATCAAGCATAAATTGCAAAAAATTTCGACATGCTAGCCCATACTCATTCTCTCGAAAGTGATGTCTGGAAATATACCACAATGCTTCGCCCGATTCCAGTGCCATTGGATTGGACAAAACTAATTTCTCAAATATCTCAAGCCCACGTTCAGGATTATCAAACTGATTATAATAAATCTTTCCAATTTCCAACTGCGCCTGACGGGCCTGGCCCGACTCCGGATTCAGTTTATATACGCTAGTGTAATGAGATATCCGCTTTCGAGGATCATTAGAAATCGAATAAGAAGAATTAAACAAACACCCGAAGAAGAGAAAAGAAGACGCAATCAGTACAACCAGAACCTGCCAATTCATTCCTACCTCTCCCCATTCCCATTTACCTCTCAACAACTAGCAAAAAAAAAGGCAACATGCCAGAAGACACGCTGCCTTTTCATTAAAATTCAGGATCGGAGTGCTTACTCCTTACCCTTCGTGGTAAAAGAAATTTTAGCTTCGGCCATATCATTACCAGCGGCATCTTTCACACCTTTGATAGTAATCACNTAGGTCGTTTCATTNGCTAAAGCTACTCCTGCATTCAGGGAGAGTGTCACTTTGTCACCAGCCCATTCAGCTTGGGTACCTAGCGCATCTCCACCATCCACACCAAGAGACACNTCGCCTTTTACTACAGCCTCACTAAACGTCACTTCAAGTTTCCCAGCNTCNTTAATNGGNCCCGGNTCNACATCCTTGGCNCCGTTCTTAACAGTTCCACCNTTAACNGTNGGAGCNGTNTTATCCTCAGCCTTGACCGTCACTGCAACACTAGCTGAACCAGCAGTGCCATCCGTATTTGTCCACGCGACAGCTAAAGTTGAACCACCTGGCGTTAACCCTGTGGCATTCCAAGTCGCCTGATTTCCAGCGAGCGTTGCCGGCGTACCATTTACGGTAACAGCTCCACCTTCAATATTTTTTCCATTATCAAAATTAATGATGAGAGCACCATTTGCTGCGATCTCACCACCTGCGGCTGGAACAGTNCCCGTAACAGCNGCAACTCCACCAGCATCATCATCATCGTCATCACCACCACAACCCACGAAAGGNAAAAGGGCTAAAGTAACAACCAACATCAAAGCTAGGGCTCTGAATATTTTTTGCATCTTTACGCACTCCTTCAAATAAAGAGAATTCTCTATAGAATAGATTTTTTAAAAACTCAAATATCAACTAGACNAATAGNCCAGGTTGTACACCCTGTAAAGCCTAGCCAATCCGCCTTTTTCAAGGACATTAATGAAATTTCAGCATAGTCTAACAAACTTTAAAGTCTTTGTAAAGGGAAAATTTAGCATTTTTTTGATATTTTATATGATTCCTTAGCTTCCTCCNAAAAACCCGTCACAGGNCACCANCGCGAATCANTCCTAAAACAAATCCATTTGTTCTCCATCAAGACCAACTTTACGAAACTTTTCATCTGCTTCCGGCTCCATTAATGCCTGAATAAAGGTATCCAAGCATTCAGCAGTAATNGGATATGCCCCATGCTTAACCAATTCTCGCGTTCCTTCATTCAATTCCCCATTTGATTGCCAGTCATATGCACAGATAAACCGGCCCTGTTCCAGTGCGAATTTTGCTGTGCGCATAGAAACATCACCAATAGTCGATTCCATCACAATTGTTGCCATGGTCAATCCACTGATGATTCGNTTNCAAGANAAACAGATTTGCNCGAGAGAAAGATGCTGGTAACAAGAATTCNGATAAAATCATACCATTCTGACTAATTTGAGTAACCAATTGACGGTTGTCCGCGGAATAGATTGAAAGAAGATCCGACCCAACCACAGCCACGACTTCCCCATTAGCCGAAATCGCACCTAAATGCGCTGTCGTATCAATCCCATTAGCAAACCCACTGACAATTGTAAAACCAGCTTCNACAAGTCGCGTTGTTAAATTTAGCGTTTCTANGATAGCTGAATCACTAGGATTTCTTGATCCGACAATTGCCACAGATCGATTACACGAAATTTTTCGTAGTTCCCCAAGATAACANAGCACTGGCGGCGCATTCTGAAGTTCTCGCAATTGCATTGGNTANTCTANNTCTTCAAAACAAATAATATTAANATTTTGACTCTTCANCCACNCAATCNGACGCCGGATTTCAGTCAAACCTAATCTAGCACGCAAAACACGTNANGCCAGAACTTGATCAAACAGCGGAAGTCTAGCAATCTCAAGCANTTCAGCANCAAAAACTGNTTCAATTGTCCCAAANCGGTTCAATAAATACTTAATGCGTACAGGACCTATCCCTTCAACGGATGAAAGNGCAACCCAATATTCATGATTGGACATTTTGTGCTTTCAATTGATATTTCACTGTAAAATTTGATTTCTCAGAGTATAATAACGCGTCTGTTTCTCAAAAGAATTAACCATACTAAAAGTAACCAATTGTCCAGAGTGTTCGCAATATAATAAGCCCAACACCCATCCCGCCAAAGACGAAAATTAAGACTACGTTGGTAATCGTTGCTAACTGAATAATCTTGTCACCTAATTCAGGTTGTTCGGCAGACCACGTACGAGCTAACCAAAAAACTAATCCAATACTTACTAAGATCAGTATCGATACTGCTAATGTTGAAAGTAAAATCCCGGTAAAGTCAACCATCATCAGGAGATCTGGTATAGACTCAAATTCAACCCAATTAATGATAATAAATATTAAAATTACCACCAAGGATAGAACAAATAAAAATAAAGCGATAAGTACCCGTCTAAAAGCATTCTTCATTATCAAGTCAAAACTCTATTAATTATAGACATAACGACGAGCTAGAATGACCGCATGCATCTGGTGTTGGGTTACATCAATTCGTAGAAGGGATTCGAAAGCATGGTTCTGAATTCCACCTANGGCATATGGGTTTTGCGTAGGATGCCTACGTATAAACCAATTTGCCNTAGGACTGCCAACTTGCCAAGAAGTCAGTTTCNTTAACCCCGTGTCGATAACNCAGGCAAATTTCTTTATATATTGATCATNGCCACCTAGNACCGATAATTGATANGCATGNATGATNCCTTCATAAGCATAGGCGGTGTTACGNCTCCTCCACAATGTCTTATGTGTATCAATCATCCAGTCGGCAAGCCTAATNACATANTCTCCATACTTTTCCATGNCGNCCCATCCTGCTGTNGCAAGTTCAAAAAAAGCCATGGAACTCCACTGATAATAACCTTTGGTTATTCGAGAATCAGGATCAAACCGCAGAGCTTCTTGAATATTGTGATTATAACCAACATCCGCTGCCTTCACGATAACNGGCTGAAGTTCCTGATACCCCATATACTTNGCGGCCTTTACTAAAGCCAATAACGACTCNCCNTCATAGTGAGGAGAAGAANCNCCAAAAGGAAGCCCATCTGCATCATAATATCGATGCCAGAGTCCTTCTNGNGTTTGNGCGTTAATGAGAAACTTGAGGTATTCNCCAAGATGCTGGNGGTAACGTTGTCTCCTTTCCACATTAATATTAGAACTTGGAACACGAAGGTATTCAATATATGCCAAAGTGCAAAGCGCTACTGTGCCTGTACGACCAAAAGTATTGCCAGGATAGATTACATAGCGTCGTCCATCAGTCGTAATTTTCGAATGACGATTAAAAAATCCCATTGCTTTTTCTACTGCAGTCTGAATTTCCAAACTCGGTTGATCCTGATATATTAACGCTAGTCCCCACATTGCTCCGGCCTGTCGAACCGGACTATCCAATTGGGTATAAACCTCATTAACCCAGTCATACTCATAAGTAAAATGCCCATCAGTTTTTTGGTGGTTGATCAGAAATTTAGTGCCAAGTTCAAGCGAATGGTCCAGATCAGCACGAGTTAGTTGTATTGAGCAATGCCCACGTGCTGGCCACTCGAAAAGACGATAAGAATAGAAAGAAAGAAAAAAAACAGCCGACGCTATCATAATCGTTACGAAAACAGCAGAAAACAGCCAATTCTTCATTTCTTTCAATTCTGATTAAAATTTTCTTAATCATTAGGAAGCGAAGCAACCGAGTGCTCCAAATTTTATTAGGTATGCAATTTTTGTCACTTAACCAAAGAAACCAGAATTTCGCCAGTAACCCTGAAAACTCCGGCTAAAAGTCAGCTCTCATCCGCCATTGTGGATGTAAGTTCAAAAATGAATGTATTCTCTGAACCACCTGCTGTTTCGACTCACAACCAGAGTTATTTAATATATGCCTAGTGAGNTATCCACTCCAAAAATGAATTCCAATCCTTTAGCAAAAGAACTAATCGCATGTTGAGTATTATCGATACGTAACCGGGGCTTAACCAAGCTTTNCCGAAAACCTCCAACTGTTTTTCCAAGATGATCGGNATCAACNGGATCAGACTTTACATACTGCAACATCAACAACCANCTATACCCNATTTTAGCACGTNCACAATATAATTTAAGCCGCTGTTGATCTTTCACCAATTGNGCAAGNTGTACAGCATCTCCTAGGGCTTCCATGTAACTCCCAGTATTNGAGGAAGGNACNCCNTGAAAACTACCATAAACTTCATCATNACTATCCAAATTCTGTTGCTTCAAAAGGNGGTCAGTCAAGTAAAAAGCNTATTCGGAGTATTTTGGTTCTCTAGCCTGTTCGTATAAAGAGACAAAAGCAGAAATCGTCCAAGGCAGAAAAGCTTGTGAAATCCATCGTTCACGTGAATAAAATTCTAATGCCCAATCCATGCTATGCTTATATTGGGCATCTCCAAAAGCGAGGTACATTTTCGCCAAAGCATATAATGCCTCACCAGGATAGATTTTCGACTCCCACCCAGTTTCCTTCTCATATGCATAATTGCCACGATAAACATATGTACTTTTATATTGTCCTGTCTGATATTTCTCTTGTAGAAATAGAATCATATTCGCCAGCTGAACCAAGGTTTCGTCAAATTCACGCGTGCCAGTCAATTGACGCATCTCAAGCATAGTAAGCATTGGAAGACTAATTCCTCCCAGTTTTGCTTTTTCGTGAAAAAGAAAGTACGCCTTATCAACACCAAGTTGCTTCTTAAATTGTAAAAGGTAAGAGACACTTTGGCGCGCAGCAGCAAAATAACGAAGATCTGCAGTCATTTTATACACTAACATCAAAGAGAATGAAGTACCCGCTTGGCGCAAGAAATTGTCGTCAGTCTTGCTACTAAATTGACCCAGAACTGGATCGTACCAGTACTGAAAACGTCCGGATGGTTCTTGCATAGAGAGAATCCACTCAGCACCAAGCCTCATCGAATGCTCGAGCCTCTCTAGCGTGACATGTGAATAGCAATCAGGTTGCAGGGAGGGAGGAAATACTCGATGCCCAAACCTCTCAATCTCTAATTCAACGGCCAGATATTTCTCCGAACTGGAAAGCCTTTTCCAATAGCTCCATTCCTTTGAATAACGGAGTGTCAAATAATAACATACGCTAACTGCTGACAACACTAATACCAAAAACAGAACACATAACAATCGAAANCGTGGACTAAATNGGGCCATGCGCATTGAAATGAAANCCTTGTTTTGTAANTTTCATNAATTCAGNNGAACAAGNAAATGCNAGTTAAAACACGGACATAAAGAGGCTTGATTAAGGAAGGGAGGAAAAAAATTCTTAGTCAAGTATAGCTGTCAAATTTGATTATTCCAAAGTAAATTACAATTTGTTACTTCAGAACNATCATCTTACGTGTCGCTNAATANATCCCNGCAGATATCTGATAGAANTAAGTNCCGCTGGAAAGAGACTCGCCTTTGTTGTTCTTCCCATCCCAATATACGGCTTTATCCCTTGNCACNTAGTATCCTGCAGGACGATATCCAACATCCAGATGTCGGACAANATTNCCCCGTTGACCATANATTCTGATAGCAACTGACGCATCATCAGCCAACTCAAACGGAATCCANGTCTCGGGATTAAACGGATTAGGATAATTAGCTAATAAACGAGTTTCAACTGGAGCCAANTCTGTATCCCNTATTAANCTCAGAAGTAANTGACGCGTTTTAACGAAGTCAGGCATATCAGTCANTGGNTGCTGCTTAACTTGGTCCAACACCTTTTTTAAGAAATCAANACTTACCTGATTTGTTGGCCCTATTCCTGACCTTGCCACCGCTGGTATAACCCCAGTTGAAATAGGGTCATACGTCCAACCAAATTTCGCACCCACCTTCACAAAATCATAAACATCAACAACGCCATCACGATTCACATCCGGATTAGGACGCAACTCGCGAGTAATTTTCCGACCAAAATTCTCACCCAAAACGACTAAATCGAAGATGTCAATGACATAATCCCTATTGATATCCCAATTTGGCGATGCAACAACCGCAATCTGATCATTAACCAATACTGGTATCTCTGTGGTTTTCAGTGGCCCATCGAGGAGACCATTTAACAGCTCAAATTTAATTTCCCCACTTTGATAAACCTGGAATTTAAAGGTTGTATCTTCGACAATATCAGTAATCACATTATCATAAACATCAAGACCTTCCTCAAAAACAATTTCCAAATTACCAGGAAACGACAAATCAACTGANTAACCATCAACATTAACAGGATCAACTATCTTTAATTCGGCAACTACAANTGACCCTTCTATAGACGCCTTTATTACCAAATCAGCGGATATGACCGAAGGAATTTGCACGATTTGATTAACCGAATAAGAAACAACCGGATCCCCATCTGCGTTTGACAACTTCAGTTCCGAGAACTCAAGCTCACTTTCATCTGTTTTCTTTGGGATAAAAGTAATTGTAGCCAATACCCCGCTACCTTTAACCTCTCCCGGTATGATACGAATCCCGAGAGAACTAGAAATCTTNCCATCTTCNTTATCGATTTCCCCAGCAATCCAGTGTGTTTCATCCCCGCCTGCCCATCCAAAGTCTCCCTTTAAGAAATTACCTTGAGATACACTCTCAACCTCAAGCACCTCAGCATCAAACTTAATAGCAAATTGGTAACCATACAAATCTTTGGCATTTTCAGCCCGCACTTCGGCAATCAGATTCTCAAATGAAGCTTCTCTGACAGCAAACTTAATAATTGTTGGATCAACAAACGGGCTCATATCCCAGATCAGAATTTCTCCATTGTTTGTACCAGTAACGACCAAGGATCCATCTGGTGAGAACGCCAAAGAATGAATATAGTTGTTATCCAATTTCAGTGTTGCGATCTCTGCTTTGCCAGCTATCGACCAAACTTTCAATTCACGCGACCCCGAAGCAATAACTCTTCCATCCGGAGAGAAAGCGACTGACGAAACATCGGAAGTATGCCCAGTCAATGCCACGATCTCTTTTTTTTCATCAACTGACCACAGCCTCACTGTATTATCAGACAAACCGAAAGTCAGCAATTCCCCATCGGGTGAAAAGTCCAGAGACCAAATCCAATCAGTTCCTTTATATAATTTCTCAAATTCAATTTCTTTCCCAATGAGTAGTTGATCAGTTTCTTGGATAACTNCCAGGTATTCAACCAAGGCTGTGCCAGATTTGATTTCTTCTCCAAAGCTAANTGTAAAGATTNTCCCACCATCATCATCAACAAAANTTGCTTTACCGTCAGGGNCAACGAGTACGGNTTTAGATTCATCCAAAGCAACCATAAATAAATCATCTTTACCATCAACCTCTACCCTATCAACATGAATCTTATGTAAGCCTNGTATCAAGGAAGTTACTAATGGAAGATCAACCCGAACCAAACCTGTACCGCCGTCGTTTTCGATTTCCACTACGTCTATTTTCGCATCTTTTCTTTCAACTTCAACTAAAGCCATACCAGGCTTAATTTCTTCACCAAAAGAGAGTGAAATCAACTCATGTCCCTCAATATTTATAAAAGTTGCCNGACGATCCGTAACNACTTCGGTGCTCTTCTCATCGAGGAAAACTAGAAACTGATCGGTTCCTTCTCTCATTTTAACACGAATCTTATGTAACCCGGATGTCAAAAAGGTTTCCGATGGCAAGGAAACAGTAAGCAGCCCTGTGCCACCATCGCTTATAATTTCAGCGGTAGACATTTTCGGAGGAAGTGCATCACCTTGTTCGGCTAATGACCAAAACCTTAAATCAACTGAACCAGAAGCAAGAATACTCCCATCCCGAGAAAAATCTAACGACTGCAGGATGTTTTCTTGCCGGGGGAGGGTTCTGATTAACTGCTTATCGGCTACTGACCACAGCTTAATACGATAATCTCTACCACCAGAAGCAAGAACATCACCATCCGGTGAAAATGCTAATGTTTCAACACCATAACGATGACCAACAAAAGTCGCAATCTCCTGCTGATTCTCAACAGCCCACATTTTGATTGTCTTATCGTCTGAAGCCGAAGCAATAAACCTTCCATCTGGTGAAAAGGCAATCGAAGTAACTCCTCCTTGGTGACCTTCTAATGTTGCGATTTCATTTTGACCTGAAAGTGACCACAGTTTGATTGTCTTGTCGTTTGAGCCAGAAGCAATAACTTTCCCATTAGGTGAAAAAGCTACAGAACTAATCCAAGCCTCATGCCCCCACAATATATGCTTTGGTAATTCGCGAGACTGCTGAGTATTACCAACTTTGGAAGGTAAAAACAAAGCAACGAAACATAAGGTCACGTATAATATACCCAAACCACTGAAACTTCGAAGCACGAATTTTATTCCTAAAATCAATATCCTTCTCGTTCCTAAATATTTAGACAGGCCTTGCACAATGTAACCACTTAACGCCATTATCAAGACAGGTGAAAGCCCAGCTGACACAAACGAGCAAAACAAATGTCCAAAGCCACGCTCTACCCAAACAAATCTGTTCAATTCAACACTAAGCCGAATCAGCTCCCAAATTCGGCAAACCTGCTTTTATTAAGAGTCTTGATTTCATGAACTCGATGAAGATTGTTAACTTACACTACTGGGTATGGCTGACTATCATGGCAAAAACAGCCCTAATCATGGCCATGATTCCACTCTTCAATTTGCTTGCCTTTGAGTTCTGTGCAGTTCTTGCATTTGTCATATCAATAGCTTCTGCCCATATAACTATCAATACTCCACAAGTACACTTCGCAAAAGTTGTGGACTCACCATATGAGTTCATCAGTAACACATTCTGGCTATCACTAACTATTAACCTCACTTTGCTGATTCTACCATTTCTGATCATCATACTCAATGCATTTCGTGTACCGAACTGCAATTTCACCGAAGGGTTTCTATTTTTTCTACTTTTACCAGTAACCAGTTGTATTTACGGAACATCGGTGGGACTATGTTTTAAGCTGCTACTGAGGCCCCATGCATTTCTAGCTTACCTCAGCTACAATTTTGCTACGCTGTTACTGCTTCTACATAATATTGCTTTCGATCCCCCTGTGTTTGGATTTCACTCAACTTTCGGTTATTTCCCCGGTCCAATTTATGACACGCAAATACCAATTACAACGACGCTGCTCCTTGCTCGAAGCACTACTTTGCTAATATCTGCGATTTTCTTTCAACTTTCCCGCCTGATCCACCAAAAACCTAGAATTCACTGCCTCAGCTCATTGGTGAGTTTTATTCCTCTAACGATATTGGTTCTGGGGTTTGCATCGATCTGGTTATACAGGAGCGAACTTGGCCTACGGCCAACACGCAGTTTTATCGAAAAAAAGTTAGGAGGCTTTTACCAAACCGAAAACTTCTTATTATTCTTCGAGGAAGGATCAGTTGTTGAAAATGAAATCGAGAAAGTTGCAGTCGATCATGAATTCAGATATGCACAATTGATCAAATATTTTCAAATTAAACCAGACAAAAAAGTGCGGTCATATATATACACATCTCCCGAACAAAAGAAACGCCTCATGGGAGCTAAACACACATCATTACAGGACGTAACTGGCTATGGGTTACACATTAATTTCGAAGACTTCCCTCACCCAGTCCTAAAGCACGAGCTGGCACATGTTCTAACCTCAGAATGGCACTCTTTTCTACCAATTAGCCTTAAACTAGGCTTACATGAAGGAATCGCAGTCGCTGCCGAGTGGGACAGCGGAGATTTAGACCCACACCAATGGACTCGAGCCATGCATGACCTCAATATCGCTCCATCAATACGAAAAATCATGGGACTTGGATTCTGGCTACAATCGGGTTCCTTAAGCTATACGGTAGCTGGTTCCTTCGTTCGCTTCCTAGTCGACACCTACGGCATCGAGAAATTCAAGCACGTATTCCCAACTGGAAATTTCGAGAAGATCTACCACAAGAGTCTAGCAACACTCAATCAGGAATGGCAGGCTTTTTTAGATAAAATCGTCCTAACAGATCGAGATCTGCGTGTTGCTGAATACCGGTTCAAACACCCAAGTATTTTTCAGGAGCATTGTGCCCATGAAGTAGCTGACCTTTCGACAAAAGCTTGGGCAGCTTATAGTCGATCAGATTGGTATACAGCGATCGACTTCTTCAATAAAATTCATAAACTTGATTCTGATAATCCAAAAAATTTCAGGGGCCTGATGTTATCTAACTATCAACTTGGTCTACAAAACGAAGCAACTAAGATCGCCCAACATATAATCAAACACCCTAAATCAAATATGCATTTAGTTGCCGAAGCAAAAAACATTATAGGTAATGTTCACTGGCAAAACGAAGAATTAGGCGAAGCAACGTCAACTTTCCAAGATGTGCTTGCATTACATGCTTCAGATTCAATTGATCGTAATATACAAGCAAAACTAGTCGCATTAGCTACAAAATCACGGCCTCACCGAAAAAGATTAAAACGAATCCTGATTGGCAGGTTATCCAATAGATTGAGAATGGTACTTCTTAATGAAGCCATGCAAAAACAACCAGATTCCGGTCTCATTCACTACCTAATTGGGCGACAACTCCATCTCGATCAACAATTTTCTAAATCAAATCAATACCTACTTCAAGCCAAGGCTCTAAACTTACCTGATAACCTGAAAATCGAAAACCTTCGCTTAATTGGTATAAATGGATACCACATAGACAAATGCAAACTAGCAATCAATCACTTCAACGAGATACTCAAGATTTATAATTTACCAAGAGGAAAGCTTAATCGAGTCAAAGAGTGGATTGAACGTTGCCAACGGAACTTTCAAGGAAGCCAGTCGCAACGAAAATAATTTGTTCTAATTTGACTGAGTTCTTTGTTCTTTCTTACGATCTTGACATGACCAAGGCGGTAAGCTAAAATAGCCGGAAATGAATAAAGCGACAGATTTAGCTCCTAACCT
>NZUQ01000041.1 GCA_002697225.1 Candidatus Poribacteria bacterium | reverse complement strand
ACTTTGAGCAATCTCATTTTCATGATGTGGGAACTGAAGATCTTGGCCACCTGCGTGAATATCGATTGATTCATCAAGATGTTTGATCGCCATCGCAGAACATTCAATGTGCCACCCTGGTCGGCCACATCCCCATGGGCATGACCAACTCGGTTCATTTGGCTTAACACTCTTCCATAAGTCGAAATCCCGTGGATCTTCTTTCCGTTTGTCAATATCCACACGTGCACCTGAAAGTAAATCCTCAGATTTACGATTTGACAATTTCCCATAATCCAGGAATTTATGGATACGATAATATATATCACCATCAACTTCATAAGCAATTCCTTTATCGACCATTCGCTCAATAAGCTGAATCATCTCTGGAATATGGTCGGTTGCCTTTGGATGTACGTCAGCCGGACGAATTCCCAATTTTTGTGAGTCCTCAAAATAAGCATCAATATACTTGCTTGAAAGCTGAGAAGCACTTACTCCTTCTTCGTTGGCACGATTTATAACCTTATCATCAATATCAGTAAAATTTTGGACAAATTTTACTTGGTACCCCTTGTACTCCAGATAACGGCGAACTACGTCAGCTATCAGAAAAGTACGCGCATTTCCTATATGAAAGTAGTCGTAAACCGTTGGGCCACAATTGTACATTGATACTTTCCCATCCTCAATGGGAACGAATTCATCGATTTGGTTTGTTAATGAATTATAAATTCTTAGCCCCATGTGTATTCCTTAATATCTATAGGATATTTTACAATTTTGTTCTTAAGGCACAAATGGCCTGAGCCGCGATCCCTTTCTCTGCACCAACAAATCCTAAACCTTCAGACGTAGTAGCTTTGATGTTAACTTGATTGAGGGAAACCTGCAATATGCTAGCCAATTGATTTCGCATTTCAGGAATGTGCGGTGCTAGTTTTGGACGCTGGCAGATAATCGTACTATCAATATTCTCTATGTCAAAATCAGAAGAAATTAGCCCCACCACTTTCTTCAATAAAACAAGGCTATTGATTGATTTATAAGTAGGATCTGAATCAGGAAAATGCTGCCCAATATCACCGAGAGCCGCAGCTCCCAAGATTGCATCGCATACCGCATGTGTTAAAACATCAGCATCTGAGTGACCAAGAAGCCCCTTCTCAAAAGGGATATCAACGCCACCCATAATAAACCTTCGATTAGCAACTAAGCGGTGGACATCGTATCCTATGCCAACGCGAATCATATGCTTTCTGCAGTATTGGACAAATGGGCAAACGCTCTAGCCACAACCATATCTTCCGGTGTAGTAATCTTTAAGTTATTGTAACTACCCATCACCAACTTCACCTTAAAACCAAGTTGTTCAACTAGCGCTGCATCGTCTGTAACTTCAACCTGATTTACCTTAGCCTGACGGTGGGCCTTAACCAGCAGATCCTTCCTGAAACACTGTGGAGTCTGTACAGCCCATAATTGATCTCGGTTAGGGGTTTCAACAGAAAATTGATTCTCATCTATAACTTTTATTGTATCTTTGGTTGGCACGGCGACTGCCGCCGCACCAAATTTGTTTGCTGATGAGACACATTCATGTATCATTTTGTCTGTTACAAACGGACGCACTCCATCATGTACGATGACGAGTTGAGTGTCTTCAGGCACGAAATTCAACCCGTTGTAAACTGACTCCTGCCGTGTAGATCCTCCGACAACCAGATTTAAAACCTTACTAAAATTATACGGAGTAATTGCCACAGCTTGGCAATTACTCAAATCGCCCTCGCTCACAATCACAAGAATGTCAGAGATAATCGGGTTTAGATCGAATACTCGAATTGTCTGGCTCAACACTGGCAGATCCAGCAAAGAGAGATATGTCTTCTTAGTATGGGGATCTCCCATACGATTTCCGCTTCCAGCCGCGGGAATAAGGGTGCAAATCTTCTGGTTCATCAGACTCAGTCTCATCTCCCTTTAGGCGTGCAAATATCATTCTGCCCGCATTCGTCTGTAGAGTTTGCGTCACAATGATATCTACAATCTCACCCACATATTGACGTCCATTTTTAACAACAATCATTGTACCATCATCAAGATAGCCGATGCCTTGATGATGCTCTTTCCCTTCACGTGTAATCTTAACCGTCAACTCCTCACCAGCAACAACATTAGGACGAACAGAACCCGCTAATTGATTAATATTTAGGACTGTAATTCCCTGAAGTTCCGCAACTTTGTTAAGATTGAAGTCGTTGGTAAGGATCTTCGCATCAAGTTTCAATGCTAGCTGGACTAGCTTAGCATCTACCTCCTGCACATCATGGAAATCTTCTTCAATCATTTCGGTTTCAACCACTGGGTCATTTTGCATAGCTCGAATAACTTCAAAACCACGCCGTCCCTTGTCGCGCCGAAAGGAATCAGTCGAATCGGCAATATGCTGAAGCTCATTCAAGACAAACTTAGGTATTAGCATTACACCTTCGATAAAACCCGCCTGCGAAATTTCACGTATCCTGCCATCTATGATAACACTCGTATCCAAAATCTTGTAATTCTGTGTTGAATTGGTTGGTTTTTTTGACGAACTAACTGATAAAAACCCGCCTTCTTCAGCCCTTCGATAGTTAGTTATCATACCAAGATATCCGAGCAACAATGTAACAACAGTAAAGAGTATAGGAAATGGTCTCGAACTTAAATCTTCAGGTTTGACTAACCTTGATGTAATATAGATTAGTAATCCAGCAATAGTAATACCTAGCGCCAATCCAACGAGACAATCAAATATGCCCACGATCGGTGATTGTTTAATATAGGTTTCAATACCAATCAAAATCGCAACAGCGAAAAACGCAATAATTCCCCCGGAAGTTCCCGAAACGATAGTGCCAGAAACTATACCAATTATTATAAATAAAGCGCGTATTATCCAAAGCATGGAAATCTTTTTTCGAACTAAAATACGGTCATCATAATTTTTTGGGCACCAGAGATATAATTACGTGTGTTTCAGGCTAAGCAGTTGTTTTCGTAGTATACAACCATTAAATCAGCGATCTTCATCATCAGGGCAGGACAAACACTAGATGGCATGTTGAAGAAAATACAAGTTAAATTTCTATTCGAATTAACCCAAAAACTATAATTTTCATGGCACGAAACATGTACTAAAAAACAACACCGAGTGCTTCATATAGATCTTTAACGCCGATAAGTTCAATTCCATCTAACGTCTTCATCCCTTTTCGGTTAAACTCAGGGAATATCGCACGGGTAAAACCCAGTTTTTGCGATTCCTGAAGCCGCTGTTCTATATGTGAAACAGGCCGCACCTCCCCACCAAGACCCACCTCACCTAGAACCACAGTTGCCGAATCGATGGGCTTGTCACGATGACTCGATGCAATTGCCAAAGCAATACCAAGATCAATTCCCCGTTCATTCAACCGCATCCCTCCTGTCACGTTAACAAACACATCGGAATCACCTATGCTAAAACCAACACGCTTTTGCAATACGGCAACGAGAAGAGCCACTTGATGGCGATCCACACCGGTCGTTGTATTTCGCGGTATACCTAAATTCGAAGGGGAAACAAGCGCTTGAAGTTCAAGTAACAGCGGACGGGTACCTTCCACGCTTGACACGATTACCGATCCAGACGAATTTTCCTGCCGGTTTTCGATAAAAAGTTCAGAAGGATTCCTAATTTCCCTGAGGCCGTTGGCAACCATTTCAAAGACCCCGATTTCATTGGTTGATCCAAACCGATTCTTAACAGCACGTAATACACGATAAATCTGTTGCTGCTCCCCCTCAAAATAGAGTACGGTATCGACCATATGTTCAAGAATTTTCGGGCCTGCGATTGCCCCATCTTTTGTAACATGCCCCACCAAAATAATCGGNATATTCTTACTTTTGGCGAGTAAAAGCAAATGCCCGGTACACTCGCGCAACTGGGTTACGCTCCCTGGAGCAGACTGAATTTGCGCCAAGTATATAGTCTGAATTGAGTCAACCACCACCACCTGCGGATTTAGGTCNGAGATGTGAGACTCTATCTGTTCATAATTGTTTTCGCACAAAACATACAATGAATCGGGGTTTATGTCAAGCCTATTTGCACGCAGCTTTGTTTGGGAAGCAGATTCCTCTCCCGACACATAAAGCACTGGACTGTGAGTTTGGCTAAGCTGGCTTCCCATCTGGAGCAGGAGAGTCGACTTTCCAATACCCGGATCGCCACCGATCAGGACAACGGATCCAGGCACAAGTCCTCCTCCTAATACACGGTCGAGTTCACTAATATTTGTCCTTAAACGGTCTTCATCACTTGCAGTTATCGTCGCAATCAGCTGCGGTTTACTAGAAGAAATCGCTATTCCTCGTCGTTGTGAGCCAGAAGAATGACTCACCGGAGCAACCTCCTCAATAAGGCTATTAAATTTTTGACAATCAGGACAGCGACCATACCACTTACGGGATACATATCCACACTCCTGGCAAACGTACTGATGACGTTGTTTTACCATATTAAATCACCATTTTTTGCCAGCCAGACGAAATCCAGCAGTATAGTGAATTTTAGAGGCCAAGTTCTCAACACCTATGACCAAATGTGCATTGGGTAGCACACGCCAAAAAATCTCACTATCGAGATCCAGACTGGAACCTGTGATTTGTCCAACTTCGAAAGACAATCCAAGTGATTTTTGGACCAGCATCAAATCAATTCCAATCCCTGGCTTTGAGCGCATAAACCCCAAACGTCCCCGCAAGTATGATGTCAAATTGTAGCCGTACTGAAACTCGAGCTTCGTGTCTCCCTCACGCGTCCCCAATCCTAAACGCAAACGACTTCTGGCGGTTGGCAACCACAACCCTGCGATTTCATTGTAAAGGTACTGTGTTGAATCAAGGTAGCGAAGTTCATAGTCCCACGTAACACGTGGAAGTTTTATTTTGTTGGATTGATTTGTTAGTTCCTGTGACAAGCCCTGTAACGATGTAAGTGTTTTATTGGCATTTCGTAGAACTCCGTGCGCGTCACCAACAACATCTGGTTTGTTCAACAACTGTGCGATACTGCCATCACCCTCCTTTACCTTTTGAACAACCTGAACCAAATTGTTGCTTAGTTGCTCAAAATTTTCAGTTGAGCTTGTGACTCTTTCCAGAAGACGATCAAGCTTTGGAGTTTCAACTTCAATTACATTTTGACTTTTGGTGATTAATTCAGAAAGTTCCCCCATTACATCAGTAGCATCCCGATTAATCTGTTTACCTGCCTGACGAAACTGACTGNCTGCAATTTGTAATTCTGAAACNGCCGATTGGATCGGTTCTGTGTTTTGACCTACCAAATGGGCNACATCATGGGTAACTCGTGCCGCGTTTTCAGTAACATTTGAAATATCCTTACTAATCTGGTCAAGATGATAATTCAATTTTGCGAACGTTTTTTGCGTTTCTTGACTAACATCGTCAACCAAACCATCCAAGCCTGCGATCGTATGCCGACTGGTATTCTCAAGCTGATCCAGTACTCCATTCGTTTTTGTTATCAATTCTTGCAATTGAATAATGCTTTCAGAAACTACTGTTTTATTTGATTCTACAATTTGATTTATGTTCTGCGCTATTTGTGTTAAGTCATTGGTAAGACCCTCNGCTTTGCTCAGTATACTTTCCAAACCAACGGGATTCACACCGGTCAGNGGCATATCCATCTCAGTTAAATATGAGTTTGATACCTCACTGTTTATCAACAAAATATATGCTTCGCCAACAAAGCCGATTGTNCCAATTCTTACTTGNAGGTTCTTACGCAGNCGNCTATACCCCTTTTCAACACTAAANTTAATTTTCACTTTACTAGCATCANTCAACAATTCAATACTTGTNACTTTACCAACNGAAACACCTGATATTTGGACATCTGATCCAACANGGAGATCATTAATAAAATCAAAGTGAACCTCCAATATATCCCCANTAGCACTCCAAGGAGAATTGGAAGTGCTTAATAGCAAAAAGGCAAATAAAATAAAGCTGCCGAGTACGACAACTCCAACCTTAAAATGTAAATTCCACCAATCCAATATTTAGACTCCTTATAATGTTATATTGATTGGTTTCTGAATTCCTGAGAAACAAATTCCTGCACATGAGGATCTGTGCTACTCATAATTTCATCAGGTGTTCCGTCAATGATAGTTCTGCCTTGATGAATCATTGCGATACGTGTCGCAACAGAAAAGGCACTATCAATATCATGAGTCACAACGACTGAAGTTGCCTCCAGCGTCTCATGTAAATTATTTATGAGATTGTTAATCTCAACGCAAGTAATNGGGTCCAANCCCGTAGTCGGTTCGTCATAAAGAATCAAATCCGGATCAGAGACAATTGCCCGGGCAAGACCCACCCTTTTTCGCATCCCACCACTCAATTCGGCAGGCTTGAGTGATTCTGTTCCGCTCAAGTCGACCAAACTCAGCTTTTCGGTGACAATCCTTTCGATTTCCAACCTTGACATTTTGGTATGTTGCGAGAGCATGAAACCAACATTTTCAGAAACTGTCATAAAATCAAAGAGGGCNGCCGATTGGAACAAAAAACCGATTTTATTACGAATCCTATTCATATCTTGCCGGTTTAGATTGTTAAGTCCCTGACCATTATAAAAAATTTCGCCCCGCTCCGGACACAACAATCCGGCAATCATCTTGAGCAGGAGACTTTTGCCACACCCACTACGTCCCATAATCACCAGTGTTTCTCCGGCAGGAATCTGCAGGCTCAAACCTCGAAGAACTTCTTTTTGATCAAAGCTTTTCCAAATGTCCTTGATGAGAATCATTTCATTCCCAAAATTGTGTATAGAATATGGTTNAGGAAAAAGTCAATGATTAAAATCGCTAAAATCGAACTAACNGCTGATCCCGTTGTCATCTTCCCTACCCCTTCTGCTCCATCTTTCGGCGATACAGAAAGGCCTTTATGACAACCAATTGCCGCAATAGCCATTCCAAACACAGTCGCTTTAATCAAACTGACAAAAACACTACTCATGAACATGTAATCTGATGCTTGCTTGAGGAAGAAACGGCCATTCATATCAAAAAGCCCGACTACAGCCAAACATCCTCCAGTAATCCCACACACAGTAGCAAAATTCGTCAAAACCGGCAACATGATGGTACAAGCGATAAACCTTGGTACAACTAAATACTTAATCGGATTAGTTGCCATCACTTCTAGAGCATCAATTTGCTCAGTTACCTTCATAGTAGCTAATTCGGCTGTTATAGAAGCNCCAATCCGGCCGGCGAGGATAACNGCTGTAATAATAGGGCCGAGTTCCTTAACTGCTGAAACACTGACAAAACCGCCAACAGTACCTTCAGCGGAGAGTTGCTTAAGCTGATGATAACCTTGAGTGGCAAGTACCATGCCGGTAAAAAGGCCTGAAATCAGGACAATTGGCAAAGAATTCACTCCAATTAACAACAATTGGCGAACGATAAGATTAAGCTGTAACGGACGGCGAAACGATAGAATTATGGCAGAAAAAANAAGAATCGATACNGATCCAATTGAGTTAATNAGATTGACGACCTGAACACCAACTTGATTAATATATCGTATCAATAACACTGGATTAGGCTNAATTATTGCCGGTTTTTTCATCATTNGATACTTCTAAAGCTATCCGAAAAGCGCATTTGTTCCTTATGAAATTCCAGNTCAACGACACCAGTCGGACCATTTCGTTGCTTTTTGATAATTAACTCAGCAATNCCTTCNTCTTCACTAAATTCATTGTAATANTCATCTCGGTACAGAAAGGCGACTANATCTGCATCTTGCTCAATGGACCCAGATTCCCTCAANTCTGACAATANCGGACGTTTATCNGGACGACGTTCTACCTCNCGGCTCAATTGAGAACAAGCGATGACCGTGAGCTCTAATTCACCCGCCAGTTGCTTTAAATGCCGAGAGATCTCAGCAATCTCCTGTTCACGNCCACTATAGCGATTTGATCCAGAGACCAATTGAATATAATCAATAATGACCACCGCTAATTCGCTATGCTGCCCCTTCAAACGCCGGAGTTCCGATCGAATGGCCTGCATTTTCAATCCGCGTTCATCATTGATAAAAATCGGTGCATCAAGAAAACGCTCAGAGGCTTCAGCCAGAAGTGTCCAATGTTCGTCGTTGACATTTCCTGTACGAAGTCGACCAAAGTCAACGCGAGCTTCCGCAGCAAGCATCCGTAGCCCGAGTTGACTGCGTGGCATCTCAAGGCTAAAGATAGCTACAGGAAGGTTCTTGTTGGCAATTGCGATGTTCTGAGCGATATTGAGGACAAAAGTTGTCTTNCCCATCCCTGGTCGGGCAGCAAAGATCAANTAATCCCCACNATGTAANCCNGCTGTCAGATGATCAAAATCCTGAAACCCNGTAGCAATACCCGATAAACCACCATCNCCCTCNAAATCCGCTATTTCATCGAGGGAAGTTTTTATGATCGATGAAATACCTGAAAAGCCACGTTTTTGATTAGATAGACTGAGACCAAAGACCATTTCTTGCGCATCGTTAATCTGCTCGGTCAATTCAGTTTGTTGATCNCGTGCTAGTTCACGAAGTTGCTGGCCNGCTTGAACCATTCGGCGACGAAGATACTTTTCNTGTATGATTTCAGCATAATATNTTGTGTTTTCTGTTTCAACAATTTCAGCTTGCAAATCGTAAAGATAGACAGCACCTCCCGCTCGGTTAATATTATCACCATTTTGTAGTTCATTTGCCACAAGGAGGGAATCAGTAGCGTTATTCCGTTCATAACAAGACAGAATAGCGTCATAAATAAGTTGATGATCAGTGGTAAAGAAAACTTCAGAAGATGCCCCCAAAAGATCAACCACATCAGGGATAATGGCAGGATCCGTCATCATCGAACCAAGTGCGGCCCGCTCTGCTTGGCGATCATGGAGAGTATCGGTGGAATCAGAACGCACANCTTGACCCTCTGGAATCTAAAAGGGGAGTGATAAACCTTGAATTCCTACTACACTTTTGAAAATATNTAGCGGATGTTACTCGTCTTCTTCTCGGACAACAACAACTTTTAGATCTGATGTAATATCAGGATGGAGTTGGATGGGTACGGTAAAAACACCAAGATCCTTTATTGGTTCTTGCAATTGAACATCACGACGGTCTATTTCAACTGACAGNTCTGTCANCAGGGCGNCACTAATATCGGTCGAAGTAACAGAACCAAACAAGCGATCATTCTCACCAGCACGTCGTTTGAANGTACAGGTAACTTCCGTAATTTGTCCNGCNAGTTCCTNTGCAGCANCCCGCGTCTTATCAGCCAGACTAGCCAAAACTTTCTTTTCGTGCTCCAATATTCGACGATTTCGCTCAGTTGAACGAATAGCGATTTGCATTGGGACCAAGTAATTTCGTGCATAGCCNTCGGCGACATTCACGATGTCGCCTTCCACTCCAAGTTTTTCAAATGTCTTTTTCAGGATAACTTCCATTTAAAAAACCCCACTCCTCACTATCTTGTAAAAGGCAATAATGCAATGCTTCTTGCACGCTTAATCGCTTTTGTTACTTGACGTTGCTGCTTAGTATTAAGGCGTGTCAATCGTCGCGGCAAAATTTTNCCTCGNTCGTCCATAAAACCTCTAAGTAAATCNACATCNTTGTAATCAATNCGNGNCTTAAGTGTGACTNTACGTCTTCTTCTAAACCTCATTAGCTAAAAAATCTCCCTCTCTCAGGCTAGAGCTGACAAGCNAAGATGATACNTCCACCTGGTCATTACATCTAGTATTAAATAAAACCACATACCTAAAACGGTATATCATCATCAGTACTATCATCTGGTTGACTTGAAGACGATTGTTCGCTTCCCGGTTTAGCAAGACCGAAGTCACCAGCATCCTCATCTTGTCGTCCCCCAACAAATGAGAACCGATCAACTTTGACACGATGTTTCGACCGTTTTTGACCATCCTCAGTTTCCCATTGATCAAATTTAAGTCTGCCTTCCACCAATATGGGTTTCCCTCTACTAAAATATTCGCTGATTACTTCGGCCTGACGCCCTAACGCTTCTAGATCAACAAAGCAAACTTCCTCTCGTTTCTCACCGGTTTGCTTATCTGTCCAAGACTCGCTAGTCGCCAAGGCAAAATTAACAACAGGCGTACCACTCTGCAGAAATTTCAACTCAGGATCTCGTGTCAGGTTCCCCATCAGAATTACCTTATTGTAGCTTGCCATAATCGGTCTCCTATCAAATTTAAAATTCCACGTGTGCTAAAAATCACTCTTCACTTTCTTTGTCATTTTCGTCTTCAGAAACGACATCGGGCAAAGGCTCGGGTTCTTTTCTAGAATCCTGAGCACCTGATTTAGAGGTCTGCTTAGCCGTTTCTTGCTGTTTTGCGATTAATTTATCCAGATCACCTTCAAATGCCACAACGAGGTGCCTGATAATCGGTTCTGTAATTCGAAAATGATGATTAATTCGATTTAGTAATTCTGAATCACCATTAAACACCATCAAAACGTAATAACCGTCTCCGTGTCCTTGAATGGGGTAAGCCAATCTTTTCTTTCCCCAAAAATCAGTGAACAGGATTTGCCCATCATTAGTTTCAATCAGTTCCTTGATTGCTTCTGACGCTTCTGCCATTTCACTCTCATCGAAACTGGGAGTAACGATGAAAAGCGCTTCATACTGAGGCAAATTTTATTCCTCCCTTTGGACTAGTGGCTTCACCCTATTGTAGTGAAGCAGAGAAAAGTTATTATACCATAGTAATTTACTTATTATCAACTGATAAAGAATTCAATAGCAGCTTAATTTAATGCTTCTATTCGCCAATGACAACACCGTATGCCCCAACAACCGCTCCCTTATGGCCAGACTGATAATGCATATGCCGTTCCGCTATCACCGGTTGGGTACTGATTACTTCTACTGTACCAACTATATTCTTTAGAGTATTATCGTCAAAATCCCAACAGTGAAAAGGTTTTACTGTCCCTCGTCTTTGATTTGTGACTTCACCTTTCCGATTTCGTACCACCAAACTAATCAAGGCGTCTGCCTCACTGATATTTAGAATTCGGAACCAATCGTAGGCACCAGCATAGATCTCTGGAAAGAACAATCGGCGCCCAACGAACCCTCCTTCAACCGATGCTCCCGGTAAGTCAATAATCTCCGTACCACGATGCATATGCCGTTCCGCTGCGATCGGTTGATCACTCTTAATTTCGACTGACGATTTTATTTTGACCTCGTCCATGGGAGGTGTCCAGCACTGGAACGGGTTAAGAGTTGATTCTTTTGACCAAACTGGCTGACCGTTATTATCCTGACGCGCGATCATCGACACTTTGGCTTCCTGATGACTAAGATTCACTACGACTACCCAATCATGCCAGACGGGACCAACTTCCGGGAGAAAGAGCGTCTTAGCCCCATCCGTAATCACTTGACCAAATTGACCGACTGTGGTCTTGCCACCTTGATAATGCATATGTCGCTCACCAACAATGGCTTGGGTGCTCATTACCTCGAGTGTACCGCTGGCTTGTGGCATCAAACCTTCATTGACGCTCCATGAAGTCTGAGGCTTAATAGTATGTTGATGTTGCCAAATAACCTTGCCTGACCGATCCCTAACAATCATACTTAGAACCGCATCTACCTCACTGACATTGAGAAAGCGAAACCAGTCTTGCGCCCCTGAAGAGATCTCAGGAAAAAAGAGACGCGTACCAACTGTCTCATATTCCTCTGCCGCACCGATTAGGTCAACCACGTTTGATTTATTGTGCATGTGTCGTTCAGCCACAATCGGTTGATCGGCGCTGAATTGCATCGAAGAATTAACTTTGATCGCTTCAACATTTGGCACCCATGCTGCAAAAGAAGCAATCGTTTTCTCTTCCGACCACACCGGTTGACCATTACTGGCATGGCGGGCAATGGCCAAGACTTTAGTTGGCTCAGAACCAACATTAATGACTTGAACCCAATCTTNCCATTGTGGTCCAACTTCCGGAAAATAAAGCGTTTTTGCTCCTGCTGCTGTTGCCATAAATACTATCCTTAGATCCTAATTCTCTCTCCAATAACAATACCATAAATTATCAACAACTGGGTACTAATCATCTCAACCATCCTAGTTGACCATTAAATCCTAAGGCGTAAAAGTGCCTCACTATTCCTGATGCCAGGTCATAATTCATACTCCGGGAAGTCAAAACATTTCCACCACCATTACCATCAAATTACCAGTTGCGAAAACTACAGTGCAATCACCTGCCCAAGTTGACTGATTGCCGTTTTTCCACCTTGGTAATGCATATGTCGTTCACCTGCAACCGGTTGGGTGCTAATGACTTCAAGTGTACCGGTAGCGCTCTTGATACTTTTATCCGGAACTGTCCAGAACCCCTTGGGGGTTGCGCGTCCCTGAATCTGGTGGACTACTCGCGCTGAGTTTCGATCTCTGGCAACCACAGTGATCAGGGCATCGGCCTCACCTGTGTTAAAAAACCTAAAGAAATCGTGGGCACCAGAATAGATTTCTGGAAAGAACAATCGAGTCCCAACAGATCCCAGGTTAGGAGAAGCACCAGCAAAACTCAGGATCTGAGAACCATTGTGACAGTGCCTCTCACCGAGTACACCGTGGTCACTTGAAACTTCAAGTGAAACATCTCCCTTTTTGTCAGCAACACCGTCGACAGGGACAATCCAACACTGATAAGGTTCCAATGTTTTCGTCCCACTCCAGACCATGTGACCATTAATATCACGAGCCAACGCGTTCAGGTTAGCTTGGGCATGGCTGTTTACATTGGTAACAATTACCCAATCTCCCCATCCCCCAGCAGCAATTTGAGGAAAATAGATTGTACTTGGGGCTGGTTCACGACCCTCAGTTACCTGCGCAAGTTGGCCGATTGCCGTTTTCCCACCTTGATAGTGTGAATGCCGCTCACCAATGATAGGCTGACTGCTAACAACCTCTAAAGTGCCAGTAAGTTTTCCCATTTGCCGATCATCAACAGTCCAAAAACCTTTTGGTTTGGCCTGCCCTGACAATTGCTGGATCACTTTTCCAGTACTTCGATCCCTACCAATCAGGTTGATGATCGCATCTGCTTCACCAACGTTAAAAAACCTGATCCAGTCTTCAATATAGGAAGCAATTTCCGGAAAAAAGAGTTTTGTTCCAGCACTATCTAGCTCAACAGCGGCACCGGGAAAATCGAGAACCTGCGATTGATGGTGACAATGCCGTTCACCTAAAATCGGTTGATCTGCTGATACTTCGAGTGAAACCTCCACACCTTTCTTATCTGCTTGTCCCTCCGCGGGGACAAGCCAACATTGAAAAGATACGATTCTCTTAGAAGCACTCCATATCGCATTCCCATTCTGATCCCGTGCCAAGGCAGTAACGTTGGCTTCTTCTGTGCCAACATTTACAACTTCAATCCAATCAGCCCAAACGGCGGTAGCAACCTGAGGAAAATAGATTGTGCTCGGAGCTGGCATGCTTTCCCTGCCTTAGCTTATAAGCCTGCATTTGCGGCCGATTATATCGCTTAGGCCCACTGCTGTCAAGGCCTCCCGTTGACACAACCCAATAAATTGTGGTATTTTTGCGTTAGAGGAGGTTTGCGAAAAAACCAGATGACAAAACTAATACAACTAGATGGCAGTAACAGAAAACCATGTGGTGTATCTCAGCCACGTCGTCCCCCCCTGCAGAGCAACACTTCAGAAAATTTACAATTCATCGTGGATCAATATTGGTCATGGCACTTTGACTCTTCAGTTACAGATGCTGCCAGGCTACTCCTAGCAACTAATCTGGGATGGAATGAAACAAACCAATTAAGTGTTCCACTAGGTGCTTTGACTTCGCCATTGGGAACGGCCTTGTCACACAGCAACCCAGANATTCGGGATGCGGCCCTTACCGTTTTCGACAGCCAAGTTAAAATCCCTGCAGGTACAGTTCTCGTAGGNGAANATCTCAATTCAGTTTTTGTCGATGCCTTCAAAATCGGCCGTTACCCAGTAACTAACGCACAATACAAAAGATTTATTGATGCAACGGGCCATCGGGATCCTTATTCTTGGGAAGANAANCAGTTCCAACCCAATACTGGTGACCATCCAGTCGTTTGGGTCAGCAGTGAGGATGCGGAGGTCTATGCAAATTGGGTAGGTGGACGTCTTCCCAGCTTTGAAGAGTGGGAACGAGCCGCACGTGGCGACGATGATAGGCTATTCACTTGGGGAGACAAAATCGATAAACCTCGTTGCAATACGGCGGAAGCAGGTGCTAGGACAACGACGCCTGTTGGCACCTTTCCGGAAGGCATCAGTCAATTTGGTTGTTACGATCTACTTGGAAACGTATGGGAATGGACCAGCACGTGGTATGATGAAAACCAACATTTTCGAGTCGTGCGTGGTGGTGCCTGGTATTATAATCACGACCACGCGACCTGTATTGGATACGACCTATTCAGCAAAGAATATACTGAATTCGTAATCGGCTTTCGCGTTTGCTTTTAATCGCTAGTTGCTCATCATAAAAACATTATGGAATACAGTTTCCAATTCATAACAAGCCTAAATAGTGCGCCTAACTTTCGACTGTAAAACCAACACCAAACCAAACCCACCTATTTTCTCCTTTACATGATGCTTAGCTTCAACCTATACTCTGAGGCAGAATGAGATTAATTTATATTTTGGGCTGCCTCTTTTTTCCAATCGTCTGGGCAACGATAGTAAACTGGATATTCAACTTGTACTGGCGCCGTTCCAAAAAATCACACCAGCCCTCCTCTCAAATTGAATACCACATCTAAAAATGCAACTCATTATTGACGGTAGTGTATCTGCCAACGTTTTGGGACTACTTGTGGTAGGATGCACCGTCGGCTTCCTTTCCGGGCTTTTCGGAATTGGGGGCGGAGCCCTCATCACCCCAATCCTTCAGATCTTCTTCGGCATACCTTTTGAGATTTGTGTAGGCAGTATACTTGCTCAAGCAATTGGAACTTCTTTCTCAGCTGCACTCCGACACTGGGAACTTGGCAATGTGGATCTGAAGCTAGCGATAACATTCGGTGGAGGTAGCATAATCGGTGTTGAAATTGGCGCTCGCATTCTTGACCACCTTAAATTAATGGGGCAAATAGAGATTGGCAAGCAACAGATCCCGGTAATTGAATTCTATCCGAAGTGGCTGTTTTTTATACTATTGATGGTTGTCGCTATAGGAATCTTGATTGAGTCTACCAGAAAACAGGAGAGCGGTAATCCACCAAATGGCTTCCTTAGGAATTTCCATGTACCTCCTTACATCACATTTCCAACTAGTGGAATCAAACAAATCTCAATTTTTGCGGCTACATACCCCGCACTATTAATCGGGATTATACCAGGGTTGCTTGGTATTGGCGGTGGAGTAATTATATTACCCCTCTTAATCTATGGTTATGGTATTCGTACCCGAATGGCAATTGGCTCCAGTTTATTTATTGTCTTTTTTTCTGTTCTTTTTGGTACTATTGCCCATGGAATAAGAGGGAATAACAACCTAGCATTAATTGCTATTTTGCTCGTCGGCTCAACCATATCAGCACAATTTGGCGCGATTGCGACTCAAAAGATAAATGCCAGTTCAATACGTTTCTACTTTGCGTTTGTTGTTTTGGCTGTTGACGGCATTATATTGGTCGATCTACTTAAACAAATTTTCTAACTAAAACCAGATATNAGGAAAAAACACACTATAGAGCATATTACAGTAAAACGTGACAATGTGTTTAAAATTGAAGCGGAATACCACAAAAAAAGACATCAACCTAAGCGAGATTTATTTTGACATTTAACTGTGCAATTGTTTATGATAAACCGGTGTTTAAGCATAATTAAAAGTGGACTGTTAGAGATATATTGAGGTGAACTGATTGAAATNTAGAAGGATTAGCATAGCAATAATTACGACGGNTATNTNNGTAGGATTTNCCTTAGNNGAAGCGCAGATCGCATGGGACCCAGAGAAATTCATGCCACTAGAGGAAATTAAANCNGGCATGCAAGGCAAATGCTATACCGTCTTNTCCGGTACAACTGTNGAACCGTTTGATTTTGAAGTTATCAGTATTGAATATAACTATACACCTACTTGGCACGTCATCTGGATTAAAGGATTAAGTGAAAATTTCAAGCAAACTGGTGGCGCTGGAGGGATGAGTGGCAGCCCTTGCTATATTGATGGTCGATTGATTGGCGCTTTTTCTCTAGCCTTTTGGAATCAACGTGAGCATGCTAACATAGGAGGAGTTACTCCCATTCAGATGATGNTCGAAGTAACTCATCGAGGCATGACNCCAAACCCGGANTACGCAGGCAATAATTTATTTAACTTGCGAAAAAAATTCACGGTGCAGGATATCGACTTTTTCCCATTTGGTNAAATTCCTGAGAAGCCACCTAATCAGTTTGATACTTCNCGCCTCTCAACCANGACGTCTAAATCTGNTGNNATTCAAACNCCTCTAGCTCTTTCAACGACGAANACACAAATTANNGAAGTTCTNAAGCCNGTATTTGAGAAACATGGCATGACACCTATTCAAGGTTCTGGCGGTGGAGCACCAGTGAAAAGCACACCGATAGCACCAGGACAGATAGTTGGAATTGAATACGCTAGAGGCGATTTTGCTGCCTTCGGTTATGGCACGATTACCCACATAGAAGGCAAGCAAATGCTCGCTTTCGGTCATGCAATGAGCGGTGAAGGAAACGTGAACCTCCCCCTTTCAGGTGGCTATGTGCACTTTATCCTGCCTCTTAATACACGATCGAGTAAATATGCGTCTGCAACAGGACCAATCGGCACACTAGTACAAGACCGAGAAGGCGCTATTGCCGGCTTAATCGGAGACTACCCAAAGTTTCTTCCAATAAACGCTAAGGTTCAAACAACTGATGGCAAAATCCATAAGAAAAAGTATGAAGTAGCAAGAGATCCTGACATGACCAGCATGATGGCAATGATAGGTGTTTGGAATATAATCGATTCTATAGAAATGTATAGAGGGGATCACCAAATAAACATTGACACTACGATCAAATTAGCTGGGCAACAAGGTCTGAACACACAGGAAATAAACCATAGCAATATCTTCTCATCAAGCGGGTCTCCAGGTATTGCTGCATATAGGTCAATAAGCCCATTAATTGATTTGATGGATAATCCGTATAACAAGGTAATAGTTGATAAAGTTGATATCAATATTAAAATTGAAGACAAGCGAAAAACTGCAATCATTGAAGGTCTTCGAATTGAAAAAGACAGCTACCGTCCTGGGGAGTTAATCAGCATATCTGTGATTTTACGCCCATACCTAGAAAATCCAATCGTCCAAAAAGCTCAAATTACCATTCCACAGGATACACCTGAGGACCTGGTAACACTTCTTGTCTTCAGTGGGGCGTCCTATGAAAACTGGCAGCGTCAGCGTGCTCCACTGAATTATCAACCTAAAAACATCAATCAACTTGTTAAACTATTACAACGTGGTGAGAATAACTCGGATCTTATAGTTGAACTTTTTATCCCAAAATTCGGCATGACCGTTCAAGGTGAGGAATTTCCCGAGCCGACTGTGTCGATGCTATCCGTTATGAATAGCCAAACACAATCTGGAGAGGGAGGATATACTCGAGGTAGAACTCTCCATACGGAAAAAACATCAACCAATTATGTTCTGGCTGGAAGTCGCTTCTTGCGAATTATGATTAATCGGAGCGCACAATAGATCTGGTAAAATTCGTACGGTACTCAATTATATTTAGAGGAGAGAATTACATGGTCACATTTCATTGTTTTTTTCGCATTTTCATAGTGGTTTCATTCACCTTATCGGTTGCAAGTCCAACATTTGCAGTTAAAACAGCAATATGGACGCAGCAAAATCATAAGAATTTGGCCAGCGGCACCCTAGAATCTGTCGCAATCTCCAGTAAAGGTGAGGTGGTGTTGACACACAAGTTAAAGAAAATCGTTGACAAAACCGAAGAACTTTATATCTGGTGCCTAGTGGAGGACTCACTCGGCAATATCTACGCAGGAACTGGAAATAAAGGCAAAATCTATAAAGTTGCTCCCGATGGCCAGTTTTCTCTTTTCTACAATTCCCCAGAAGTCTCAATTTTAAGTTTAGCCATCGATACTCAAAATAACATCTATGCTGGCACAGCTCCAAGTGGTTTGGTCTACAAAATCCCAGCAGGTGGAAATACACCAACAACAATTCTCAATGCAGATGAAAACTATGTTTGGTCCTTAACTTTCGACAAGTCTGGCAACCTATACGCCGCAACAGGTACAAACGGCAAACTTTACAAAATTACACCGGATGGGAAGGTAGACATATTCTTTGATTCTGATGAAACTAATCTGACCAGTTTACTCTTTCACAACGACAACATCTATGCTGGCAGCGATGGAAAAGGCACAATCTTTCGAATTGACATGAACGGGGCAGTTTCGGTTATCCACCAAACCGGACAAAAAGAAGTACGCACACTTGTTGCAGGAAAAAATGGCGATGTTTTTGCCGGCACAGTAACAACACAACCACCGCAACCAGGGCAAGGCAAACCTCGTCAGAAACCCAGTGGACCTCCCACTCCGGACGGTAGGCCCCCTGAACCCAAAAAATCATTCATCTACCGGATTACCTCAGATAATGTTGTCTCGCGCTTATGGATGGCTCCAGATCCACTGGTTTTGTCAATGATAATGGAGGAGGAAAACCTGATCGTTGGTACTGGTGACAGCGGCAAGGTCTATCAAGTTGATATGGACGGAAACTTTGTATCATTGGCTAAATGTGAAGCAGGACAAATCATAGCTATGCATAAAGCGAGATCAGGGAAGCTGATACTAGCTACTGGAAACACCGGGAAGATATTTGAACTGGCAGATGGATACGAAACAACAGGAACCTTGACTTCAGTTTCCCACGACACGAAATCAGTTTCCCAATGGGGAAAGATCTACTGGGAGGGAAGTTCACCTGAAGGTACCGTAATGACACTAGCGACTAGATCCGGCAATACGGATAAACCTGACAATACTTGGAGCAACTGGTCAGAGGAACTCTCCATACCAGAAGGATCGCAAATTACAAGTCCTCCTGCCCGTTTTGTTCAGTGGCGCTCGACTCTTAGTACTAGCGTGGCAACAGCAGCACCTATACTGAAAAAGGTAAGGGTTGCATCAGTGCATTTTAATGTTACACCAAACATAAGTGACTTGAAGATACACATTGGCCCTCCTCCAAAAGAGCGCAAAAATAATAAACCGGGTTCATCCCAAAATAATAAAATTCGGTCCGCTACTTGGAAGGCCATAGATCGAAATGGGGATAAGCTCCTGTTTACTATCTATTATAAGGGAACCAACGAAAAAAACTGGAAGTTGATAAAGAAAGAATTGACGTCCCCAAGTCATACTTGGGATTCGACTTCAATGCCTAACGGTCAATACGAGCTAAAAGTTGAAGCAACGGATAAATTAAGCAACATGGCTAGCGAAGCCATTTCAATAGAAAAAATAAGTGATCCTTTCGACATTGACAATACCCAGCCGGTTCTGGCCGCAATCAAATCCAACCCAACAGAAGATAGCATCTTCCAGATCTCATGTGTCGTTACCGATGAACTTAGTCCAATCAGTTCAGCTAACTACAAGATCGATAGCGCTGAACATTGGCAGGCAATGTTTTCCGAAGACGGGATTCTCGATTCCCACCGAGAGGTTCTCTTTCTCGAAACTAAGAAACTAGAAGGAGAAGAACACACAATCACCATTATGGTCACCGACGCTTCTGGTAACAGATCCGTTGCTAGAGGGCGTTTTTAAGAAGACTTAAGCCTCTAATACTTCTCGAATTGCTGAATAGACCGTATCCAGTAGCTGGTCCA
>NZUQ01000040.1 GCA_002697225.1 Candidatus Poribacteria bacterium | reverse complement strand
TTTGAAAGGAGAGCTGTCATGAGAGGTGACTTTGAAACCTATTTGAATGATTCATTTCGCGATAAAAATGGGGAATTGGACTTAAAAGGATTACTAGATCTTGAGGATGAGGCAGACATGGACGTTGCTGTTATAATGCCTAATACACAACCGGAGCCACCCAATGCAGAACTAGCTGAGGCGATAAAAGGTCATCCTCGAGCCCTTGGTTGCGCTCTCATACATCCAACCGAAGTGAACCCTGTCTCACAAATACATCAGGCAGCTAACAAATGGCAAATGAAAGGAATTAAATTAATGCCCGCTGTTTACGGTTACAACGTGGATGACGAAATAGTTAGACCTGTAGTCGAGGCGGCACGAGATAACGGACTCATCGTTTCTATCCATTCGGGGCCAGCAAATTGTCATCCTACGCGAATCGGCAACGTGGCTAAATGGATTCCTGAAACACCAGTAATTATGGACCATATGGGGTTTCCTGATGACTTGGACGCCGGAATCGAAGCGGCAAGAACCAATAAGAACATATATTTGGGAACAACTATCCTTCGCTTTTATCAACGCTGGGGAACCAATCCAGATCAGGTTGTTCCCACTGAGATTAGGAAAGCAATCGATGAACTGGGACCCGAGCAAATCGTTTTCGGGTCAAACACCCCTGAATATCGGCCGATTCAAGTAGTNAATGCAATCCNACGCCTGGAATTGGGAAAAGAGGCTGAAACACTAATTTTTGGNGGNAATCTGGCGAAAATCTATGGNCTAAATGNNCAACGCTGATTTCTTGATTTGCCTCATTCTCTACTNTATATACTACTTTTCTTGCTTTTGATTCACCTACATTTTTCACCTGAACTCAAGTACAGTTCTANAATNACNTTNTNAGAGCGACATAAATTGCAAAAAGACTATAATGAACACAAAAGATATTATAAAAAAAATACGGCGGATTGAAATATCNACAAACCGTNTAGTGACTAACATCTTTGCCGGTGAGTACGAAAGTGCATTTAAAGGCAGAGGTATGGAATTCGATGAAGTTCGTGAATATCAACATGGCGACGAAGTGCGAACCATAGATTGGAACGTAACAGCTAAGATGGGACACCCATTTGTCAAGAAATTCGTTGAAGAACGAGAACTGATTATGATACTGCTAGTCGACGTTAGTGGCTCGACCGAATTCGGCACGTACCAACAAAAAAAGTCTGACATTATCGCTGAAATTTCAGCACTTCTCGCGTTTGCCGCTATCAGAAACAATGATAAAGTCGGCTTAATCTGTTTCACAGATCAGGTTGAATTGTTTATTCCACCTCGCAAGGGCAAAAAGCATGTTCTTCGACTTATTCGTGATATTCTCTACTGCGAACCCAAAAGAGTAACCACAGATTTGGGGGAAGCACTAAGTTTTCTCGAACGTATCCAAAAACGGAAAAGTGTTGTGTTCCTCATTTCAGACTTCCGTGATAATAATTACGAAAAACCATTAAAACGAATAAACCCACGACATGATTTGGTTGCTATTTCAGTGGCAGATCGACGTGAAACAGAATTCCCAGACGTAGGGCTGATTGAGCTTGAAGACACAGAAACAGGAGAAATAATCCTGTTCGACAGTTCTTCTACTAAGACACGTCGCCACTTTCAGAAAAAAAACCTCGACGAAATCAACAAGCGAAAAAAATTTTTCCTGGAAAACAAAATTGATAATATTGAGATTTACGCCGATCAACCATATACTCAGTCACTAATCCATTTTTTTCAGTACCGGCATAGGAAGGATAGATAAATTGATCCGAGCAATCACCTTCGACTTTTGGCAAACGCTTTATGCAGATAACACGGAATTACTTAAACAACGAGAAGTTCACAGAGCGATTCACTGCAAAGAATTTCTGTCCAAATGCAATTATCAATTTACTTTGGAACAAGTAAAACATGCCTACCAAATGACACATGAAATGGTGGCAGAAGCCTGGCAAATCCATCACGGGGTATCAATGGGAGAGTGTATCTCAAAGTTTTCTGAAACGTTAGGAATCAACCTAACACCATTCCAAGCAAACCAAGTTAAATCAATCACCGGTAACTCAACCCTACTTCATTCTCCACCTTTGGTACCTTTTGTTAAAGACTTGCTCCCTCAGCTAATTGATAAATATCAGCTGGGAATCATTTCTGATACCGGAATAACAGCCGGCACCTTTTTACGAGAAATGCTAAAAAACGATGAAATCCTGGATTACTTTTCGGTACAAACCTTTTCAGATGAAACAGGTTTCACCAAACCAGACGTAGTTCAATTTAAAAAAACTCTCGAAAAAATGAGGATTAATCCATCAGAAGCTGTACATATTGGAGACCTCGTTCGTACCGACATCACAGGCGCTAAAAACGCGGGTATGTACGCTATTCGTTTTGCTGGTGTAACAACCGAACAAGAAAACACCGATCTGGCTGATGCAACTATCAGCGATTACCGGAAACTGGAAGACACCATTGAAAAATTAATGTGCTCTAAATAAAAGGAGGATTCGAATGAGAATCGGTACATATAACGTGCTAGGACTAACCGGATACCCAAAGGAAGAAGCAATAAAAACAATCGGTGATCGTCTAAGTCAAGAGGCTAAAAATCACTTTATTCAGGTTTTTCAAGAATTGGATTGCGATATCCTTGGATTACAAGAAGGTGTTTCATTTCCGCAGATCCAGCGAATTTCGATCGGCATGGGGATGAATCTTGCCACTTTCCCATCACCTGTCGCTTGGCCAGGACATTTGATTACCAAGTTTCCAATCCTAGAGTCACGAACGTTCAGCCATACAACAGTCCATGCCACAGACTTACCATTAAGCCGGTGTGCGGGTGCAGCTCTATTAGCTCCTGATGATCACACACTGATGTGGGTGATGGTCATTCATTTACACCCCAGCCGAGAAGAATTACGTAATTTGGAAGCAGAAATCTTGCAAGGTCACATAAAAAAAATGCTTGGCGACACCGATCAATTTGTCATAATGGGCGATTTTAATTGTGAAGTGCATGAGCAAATTCATACTGACCTCAAAAAACTGAAATTTAATAACGTCATGGAAGAAATTGGTGGAGGTATACAGTGGACAATGGATACTATAGGAATTAAACAACACAAAATCGACCACATCTATATCAGCCAACCATTGATTTCAAGACTTGTTAATGCACAAGTGGTTCGTAATGAAGGATTTCGACATGACGGACCGCAAGTTGACGGACTATGGGTACACTCAGATCACTTACCNGTAATAGCAGAACTGAAACAAATCTAAAGNAGGAGGAATAAATGNCAGNAAAGCCAAGAGTTTTTATCACNCGTCCGATACCAGACCAAATCTTATCCAAATTAGAAGANATTTGTGANGTCGAGATGTGGCATACCAGCGAAATTCCAGCACCAACCACAGAAAAAATTCACGANCTCGATGGNTTGTTAACCTATGGCCACGAACCAATCACCGATGAAATGATGGCAAGTGCTCCCAATTTGAAAGTTATTTCAAACATGGGTGTCGGATACGACCATATTGACACAGTAGCTGCCAAATCACGAGGTATTGAGGTTGGAAATACACCTGACGTTTTAAGCGATACAACCGCTGATATGACATTNGCGCTGNTGTTANGTNNAGCNCGCAATGTTGTTCCTTCTAACGGATTCGTCAGATCAANANAGTGGACATTCTACGANCCNAACATCTTTTGGGGACAAGAGATACATCACGCAACAATCGGTATCGTCGGTATGGGCCGGATCGGTTACGCCGTTGCCAAACGCGCATTGGGATTTGATATGAAGGTNCTATATTTCAAACGAAATCGTCGAGCGGACTGGGAAGAGGAACTNGGAATCGAATATGCAACGCTAGANCGGNTGCTAGAATCGTCTGATTTTGTTACCCTTCACCCNCCTATGTCATCAGAAACACATCACCTGATTGGCAANAAAGAACTGGTGATGATGAAACCAAATGCTATATTAGTGAATATTGCTCGAGGAGGNGTNGTCGACCACGACGCATTGTATCATGCACTAGTNAACGGTGAAATTGCNGGTGCGGCTCTCGACGTGACNGAACCAGAACCAATCAANACAAATCACCCTCTCTTGTCATTAGACAATATTCTGATTTGTCCTCATCTTGGAAGTGCAACGGTNCAAACTCGAATGAAGATGGCGCAGATGGCCCACGACAACCTAATTTCCGGTTTAAATGGGGATCTACTTCCCTATTCTGTCTTTNNGTCATGATTGATTTTCTGCAGNGCCATTTCGGCATTTTTTCGAACCGCCTGGTTGGAATCTTCCAATGCATTTTTCAGCGCTAACNGAGCTTCCTNAGAACGAGCACCAANTTTTCCGAGTCCTGTCGCAACTCGAGACCTCACAAACCACTCTGAATCNTGCAATGCGGCAATCAGGCCCCAAATCACATCTTCATCCGATATACCTATCTGCTCAATAGCATATGCTACCCAGACTCGGACAGAACCTACTGGATCTGACAAAGCTTTAATCAGTGCTGTTAACGCACTCTGATGGTTAATTTCCCCTAATGCTCTGGCAACACTCGATCTAACTTCCTGATGATCATCCTCCAACAATTTAATAAGATAGGGAACCACACTAACATCTCCAACATGACCGAGTTCTTCAGCTGCATAGCAACGCACACCCGGATTCTTATCTTTTAATTGTTTAACCAATATCATGCGACTATCCATTAATCTACCAAAAGGGGGAAATCTTTTTTTCTTGCTCTCAAAATCTATCGCACGTATAATATCAGTGATTTGGATATAAATGTAAGGGTATATTCTAGATGACGACGGTTTTTCTCGTAATTGCAGCTCTAGGTTTGGCAGGAGCTGGTTTTTTTCTCGTAATTACTTTTAGCTTGCTACGGGTTGTTGGTTCGCAGAGACGGAAAATCAGGCAGGAAGCAAAAGAAAGGCACCAAGTTGTTGAAGCAATTAAGGAAGCCACCCGCATCGCATCAGCATACGACGCGACAATTGCCATTCGCAAATTCATCGAAACGGAACAAACCAAGCTACCTCAGTTTTTCGTCGAAACAGGCGACCCAGATGAGCCATACGCTCCTTACGACCTGAATATTGCTAGGATGTGGATGAAACCAATTCGAATCTTGCTCGAAACAGAATTCACCTACGGGGCATCGGAGGAAGGCCAAGCTGACACATCAAACAAGAAAAAAGAGGAAGATCAACCTTCCAACTCTGAAGAATAGGTCAGTAAATGGGCACGGTCGAACCGGTTGCTCCAGTCAAGCTTATCGTTGCCGCGATTACAGCAAATGATTCGATCTTTCAAGAAACACGGGCTTGTTTATCACAACATTTCGATAAAATTGATTTCGAAAGTGATCCATACGCTTTTGACCATACTGATTACTATCAGAAAGAGATGGGGGACGGTCTCAGTCGCCATTTTTTGAGTTTTGCCAACCTGATAACGCCCGAAAAGATTGCTGACATTAAGCTTTTCTGTAATGATCTCGAACATCAATTTTCTATTAATAATAAACGGCGCGTTAACCTCGATCCCGGTTATGTCACTTTGGCCAAGCTCGTCCTAGCAACAACCAAAAATCAAGCCCACCGAATTTACCTACAGCAAAGTATATACGCGGAGATCACACTAAAATTTTTCAATAAATCTTTTCGGCCTCTTAAATGGACCTATCCTGACTATCAACAACCCGCAAGTATTGACGCTTTCAATCAAATTCGACAAGCCTATCTAACCCAGCTTAAAAAGAGCGAATCAGGGAACCACAACCTCTCTTACATCTTAACTACTTAAACCATTTACAGATGGAATCTTTTCATTCACTATCAAACAAAGAAAGCAAGAAAATCGTCGGACTTATGTCGGGCACATCTGTTGATGGCGTTGATGCCTCACTGGTTGAAGTAAAAGGTAAAGGACTTGAAACAGAAGTAGACCTAATTGCGTTTGACACATTCCCATTCTCTGCAGATATCCGACAACGTATTTTTGAACTTTTCAATCCCGAAAATTCTAGCGTAGACAAAATCTGTCAAATGAATTTCCTGATCGGAAAAATCTTTGCTGAAAGAGCAATTCAAGTTATTAAATCCGCCAACCTTAAGCCTAGCGATGTCGATCTGATCGGGTCACACGGTCAAACTATCTATCATCTCCCGCCAAAGGAAGATGCTAAATATGTGCCCTCAACGCTACAGATCGGGGAATCAGCTGTTATCGCCTACCACACAAAAATCCCAGTTATGGCTGACTTTCGTGTCGCGGATATGGCCGCTGGTGGACAGGGAGCACCTCTGGTATCTTATGTTGATTTTCTCCTCTTCCGGAAACCAGATAAAACAATTGCTCTGCAAAATCTCGGAGGTATTGCTAACCTTACCCTAATACCAGCAAACGCAAGAGCAGACCAAGTTATTGCCTCTGACACCGGGCCAGGAAATATGATTATCGACGCAGTNACNGAAATTGTTACCAATGGTCGCCAGCAGTTTGATCGTGACGGTCANATTGCTAGTCAAGGTTGTATNCATCCTCAGCTGATTAGCAAATGGATGGACCACCCATTCATCAAAGAAGTTCCTCCAAAAACTACTGGGCGAGAAGATTTTGGACAGCAGTTTGCTATGCAAACCATAAAAGATTCAAAAGACTATAAATTATCCAATACGGACATAGTAGCGACAGTCACTGAGTTCACCGCACAAACNATCTATCATTACTATAAAACCTTTCTACTACCCCATTACGCAATAGAGAAGATTCTGGTTANTGGCGGNGGTATACATAATCACACACTTATAAAGCGCATTTCTAACCTATTTGNNCCAATCTCAATTGANCCAGCACCATTTAANGATGCCAAAGAGGCAATTGCATTTGCTNTTCTCGCAAANGAAGCAATTCACGGNCACAAGGGAAACCTGCCACAAGTAACAGGTGCTAAAGGTCCAGTGATTNTAGGGAAGTTTGNGCCTGCCCCACCATTAATATAGTAAACNGAAGGNATTGAAATGCANCTAAGAGNCACTAANGATAGATTCNAGAAAGNCTTGAACCCAATATTATTTATTTAAGTTTCTACAACCCGACCGTTTTCAATCCGAATCACCCGCTTGCCAAGTTGNTGTACCAACGCCAAATCATGNGTAGCAACCAAGACAGTTGCTCCATGAAAATTAAAGGTCTCAAACAGATGCATAATCTCCAAAGANAANTTTGGATCTAGATTTCCCGTTGGCTCATCAGCCATAAGCAACAATGGACTGTTTACNGTTGCTCTGGCTATAGCAACNCGTTGCTGCTCNCCNCCAGACAGTTCCTCNGGGTACGCGTTCCGTCTATGAACCAATCCCATCTGATGGATCAACTGATTAACATTACTTTGGATTTCTGTCCGCTTAGCTCCAGTAACTTTCATTGCAAGTGCTATATTTTGTTGAACTGTCTTATTGGGAAGAAGTTTAAAGTCTTGAAACACAACCCCCATCTGGCGACGCAATTTTGGGATTTCGGAATTGCGAATTCGGTTCAAATGTTTCCCAATCACTACCACATCGCCTGAGGTCGGGACCAATTCACGATACAATATTCGCAGGATGGTCGTTTTCCCAGTTCCACTAGNGCCTACCAAAAAGACGAAGTCCCCTGCATCAACGTTAAAGCTGACGTCGCGAAGAATCTGGATGTCCTTCTTATAACTCATGTCAACTTTATAAACTTGGATCATTTCTACAACCACTTCTCGCGNGAAATCTACGATTANCCCAATTCTACGTTACTTCGATTTTCTGCGCCTTTTAGACGGNTTTTTTCTCTTTTTATCNAATANATCTATCGCGGATTCCCTGGTAATANTATCTGGNTCCATATTTTTNGGAACCGACACATTAGTTTTACCATCTGTAATATANGGNCCATAACGTCCTTTTTTAACTAAAATTTGGCCTTGTGTCGTTGGATCTTCACCCAAATCGGCTATCGGTTTTGCTTTTTCTTCATTAACCTTATCCGCTTGTTCAATAACGGCTTCACATTCCACCAAGCTGATAGTCTTGGGACTATAATTCTCTGGCAAAGACACAGTTTTTCCACCAACTTTAAGGTANGGTCCATAAGGACCAACATTGGCGATAATCTCTTCATCTTTAACATTCTTTCCAACCACACGGGGTAATATTAAGAGTTCCAATGCTTCTTCCAAGCTCAGAGTATCAATACTTTGGCCTTTCTCCAATGAAGACATTTTGGGCTTAATATCATTTGTCTTTTTGCCATCTTCATTCCAGTCACCTAACTGCACATAAGCACCAAATCGACCGATACGAGCAATAATTGGTAGCCCAGATTCGGGATCAATGCCGATTTCTCTCTTCTTTATGATATCTTCTCTTTTGACCGTTTCAGATTTATTCTCGAGATTTTCCTTAAACGGCCCATAGAATTTTTTGANAGCGGACTGCCAATCATGTTTCCCTTCTGAGATAGTGTCAAAATCCGTTTCCAATCGGGCGGTAAATTCATAATCTATAATATTAGTGAAATGTNTGGTTAAAACATCGTTAACCAACACACCAATATCTGTTGGACTTAAACGATTCTGCTCCAATCTCTCAACATAACCACGATCAATAACAGTGCTAATAGTTGGGGCATAAGTAGATGGCCGTCCAATACCATACTCCTCCAATTCTTTAACAATGCTGGCATCTGAATATCGTGCTGGAGGTTCAGTAAAATGTTGTTTGGGTGTGATTTGCCCAAGCAACATATTGGCACCNTCTTCCAACCGGGGTAATATCGTTTCTTCAAGCTGATCCGAGACAACCCTCAAGAAACCATCAAATTTGATTATTCCGCCAGAAGCCCTTAACGTGTAGTAATCATCAGAAGTATTAATGTCAATGGTAGTCCTCTCGACAATTGCTGGATTCATCTGACTAGCAACAGCACGCTCCCAAATTAATTCATAAAGTTTAAAGGTCTTATCATCTAAATATTCCTTAATTGACTGAGGCGTACGAGCAACTGAAGTTGGACGAATCGCTTCATGTGCTTCCTGGGCCCCCTTCGATTTACTTTTAAAGACCTTTGGTTTGCTTGGGCAATAATCTGGACCAAACTCAGACACAATATACTGTCGTGCCTCACTCAGGAAACTTGGGGACAAATTTAAAGAATCCGTTCTCATATAAGTAATTAAACCCTGTTCACCATCACTACCAACATTAATGCCTTCATACATTTTCTGGGCAATAAACATTGTCTGCTTAGCNGAAAAACCTAGCTTACGATTTGCATATTGCTGCATGGTAGAAGTAATATAAGGTGGAGCCGGATTTCTTGTTTGTTGTTTTTTTGTAATCTTGTAAACATAATATTCACTAGCCCTTAACCGTGCTACCATNGCATCTGCTAATTCTTGGTGAGGAATATCAAATTTCTTCAGCCTTTNACCTTCNTTAGCATAAATTTCGGTCGCTAACTTAACACCTCCACTATCTTTGCATTTAAAATCTGCGTTAATAGTCCAATATTCTTGCGGTTCAAAATTCTTTATTTGATCTTCTCTTTCAACAATCAGACGNAACGCTACTGATTGGACTCGGCCCGCTGACAATCCTTTGGCAACCTTTTTCCACAGGAATGGCGAAAGTTCATAACCAACCAGCCGATCCAATACACGCCGAGCNTGCTGCGCATCNACCAAATCCAAGTTGATATGCCTAGGATTCTGNATNGCANTCTGGATNGCAGTTTCGGTTANCTCATGGAAGACAATCCTTTCAGTCTGATNGAGATCAATGCCCAAAGCTTCTGTCAAATGCCAAGCAATNGCTTCTCCCTCCCGGTCTGCATCTGTTGCTAAATACACCCTATCAGCGCTACTGGCAATTTTTTTCAGTTTGGCTACAATGCTTGCGGCCTTATCAGGNATTTCGTAATCCGGTTCAAAGTCATTTTCTATATTAATCCCCATCTTTCTTTCCGGTAGATCTCNGATATGTCCAAACGATGATTCGACTAAATATTCGTNACCCAGAAATCTGGAAATAGTTCTCGCTTTGNTCGGCGNTTCNACNATAACTAGTTTTTTACTCATACCTTTTANAAATAACCTNATACTNNATGANAGGTTATATAAATTCTCCTTCTTTATTCAGCTTCAACATCATANTCAAAGTCAAAAAAACACAGATNCTAAATTTTCAAATTAAACGTTAATATTTTCAGATGTACTACAGAAATCGAGTAAATCTACTACAAAATCTCTCATCTCATGTCGNTGTACAATTTGATCGATCATCCCATGCTCCAGTAGAAATTCAGCTTTTTGGAAATTTTCCGGGAGTTTCTCCCGAATACTAGCAACAGCTCTCGGCCCAGCAAATCCGACTCGNGCCCTCGGTTCAGCAAGAATAACATGACCGAGTGAAGCGAAACTAGCCGTTGTCCCACCAAACGTAGGATCTGTAACAATAGACAGATGAAACAGTCCAGCTTCAGAATGTCGTACACACNCTGCCGCAGTCTTTTCCATCTGCATTAGGGCAAGAGTCCCTTCCTGCATTCGCATACCACCGCTAACAGAGACAGTAACCAATGGTAATTTTCGGTTCGTCGCACATTCAATAATACGAGTCAGTTTTTCGCCAATAACAGATCCCATACTACCACCCATGAATCGGACATCACCAACAGCAATTGCAACGGGGAAACAGCCAATCTCCGCCACACCGGTCATCATTTCGGATCGCCTGCCAGTTCTTTCAGCATCACGAGCGAGTTTCAATTCATAGTCAGGGAAATCGAGAGGATTTACCGAAAACAATCCGGTATCCAGTTCAACGAAGCTATCCGAATCNACCAGATNACTAAGCCTTTTCTCAGNGCTTATGGCAAAATGATAGTTACATNTGGTACAAACTTGCTTGACCGAAAAATACAAATCTGAAGGGATTTCTGCGCTACAATCTGGGCAGGTAACCGTAGTTAAGTCAGACATCTAGGGTATGGATTTCTGCGTAAAATAGTCNTAGCAACAAATAAGCGTTTGAACCAAACTACTGCCAGTAAAAAATGCAAGCCGCTAAAGTAGCACAATAGCNGATTCGACGGTTTCTTTAATCACACNAAACGCANGTTACTACAATTACAAACATACGTTGCTTAAGAACANGTTAAATTTAATTCAATGTAATATTCAGCACCAACAAATCCGTATAATATCTTTCGACATTATTGTTGTCAAGTAAAAAGGTAAGCNCAAATCGGCTCTTGGACTACACTTCCACTCATAAAATGCATCTTGCATGAAGTTAAAGAATTATGATACCATTTGTTAGATTTTTCTAAGAATATATGCCCTCGAAATGCTTTGGTGTGCTGGTCAATGTGAGTNTGCAAATTTCCTAATGTCTCTCCGAAACTCGCGGCTGTTTTTGATCTTTGTTACTGGTATGTTGGCAGTCTGGAACTTTGCTTGTCACGATGGAGACAATTTGAGAGACCTCGAACCTCCCGCCATACCCCGTGGAGTTAGAAGCATCACAGGAAATAATGAGATAACGATTGAATGGTTTCCAAACAGTGAACATGATTTGGCTGGTTATAGAATATGGAAAGGAAGTGACGGACAGAACTTCGACCTGTTAAAGGAAGTGTCAATGTCGAAATCATTAATTGAGCAGTATATCGATCAAGATGCACAAAATGGGGTTACTTACCATTATGCTGTTTCAGCCTTCGATATCAATGGCAACGAAAGTGATCTAAGTCCAGAAGAAGTATATGATACACCTCGACCATCAGGACAAAACGTCACTCTACATGCTTATGACTTATTTCCNACACGAAGTGGATTTTACTTTGGGACGACAGAAANGGGAGCNATAGACTGGAAAGACTCTGACATCTATTTTGCATTTGATGAGGAAATCAACGTTCGATACCTATANACGGATAATGGTACGCAGATGCAAGACATGGGGTATCATGAATACTTTGAAGAGATCGACGTATCCCCTATAAAAGGATTTACAACTTCCTTTATAGAATTGATTGAAGGACATGTCTACGTTTTACTTCTCCCTTCAGGCAATTACGCTAAACTGTGGTTACTTTCTGTTTCATCCGAGACTATTACCTTTGACTGGGCATATCAANCTGACCGGAAAAATCCTCAACTCGCACCACCGTTCCGGACAGAATCCAGAGTANATGACTANTAANTTAACTNNCACACTGGAGGTTTTTTTCTTTCTTTGCATCTCGATGGTCGTNGCAGAANCAACCTCGCTTCTGGAAAGCGAAAATTTCACATCAATACGTGTTGGTGAAGAATTAATTTATAAAGCGAAATTCGCCGGATTGGTGGCCGGCANACAGATTATAGCAATTGATAAGGAAACCAGATTAAACGNCCAGAAAGTCTTCCACGTTCGGTCGGAATCCCANACGGGAGGTCTATTCGGTAGACTNTACCACTTNCTCGATCACAAGGAGAGTTACATTACAACAGACAAGTTGTTCCCAATTCGGCATACGAAATATCTAGAAGACCGGGATTACAGAGCAAATGTGGAAGTGAATTTTGATCAGAAAAATGGGAAGGTTTATTACGTAAAAAACAAGAAGCATGATGATTTTTCAGCACCTGTCGGTATTCAAGACGAGTTATCAATGATATTCCTTGTCCGGACAAAAAAATTAGAAGTTGGTAAACAATATCAATTCCCATTATTTGTTAGAGGTAAACCTCAACACGTCACCCTTAACGTTAGTAAACGTGAAACTTTAAAGACTAAAATTGGCCCAAAACGAACAATAGCTTTGGAAACTTCTCACGGTCATAGGATATGGTTGACAGACGACCATTTGCGGATCCCTGTCCGAATTGAAGCCAAATTACGATTTGGGAAACTGACCGGGACACTTGAAAAAATAAACCTTAAATAAGTGAAAGAACTTTTTCGTCAAACACAATCTTACCAATCAATCGTTTCATCGCTAGGTTCTAAGAATATTAAACCTTGGATCAGAGGTTTACATGGTTCTTCCATTGCTTTCCTTCTCGGTTCGCTTTTTCAAGACTTAGCCAACCAGTCATTCATGGCTATCTTCCCATCACAAAGCGATGCAGAAAAGCTAGCACAGGATCTCAGTAATGATGTAGATGTATCTGTGTTTCCAGAATGCCATAATTTTCTGTATCAAGGTATTTCACCACCAAAAAAACACACCGCTGACCGACTGGCGTGTTTTGAGAACCTGATGAATGGCAAACCTACTTTTATTTCTACCTCTATCAAAGCACTGCTCCAGAAGGTACCGCCAAATCCAACTATCAATTCATATTTCCGTACAGTGAAGATTGGACAGGAAATTGATTTGTCGGACATCACCGCATATTTGGTTGACGGCGGATATAGCAAAGTTGAACTTGTTGAAGCAAAAGGGGATTTCGCTAGACGCGGCAATATCCTTGATATTTATCCTTTAAATTATGACCAGCCAATACGAATTGATCTATTCGGCGATGAGGTCGATGACATCCGCTTATTCGACTCTAACACACAAAGATCTACCAAAAACATAAATCAAGTTACCCTCACCCCTGTTCGTGAAATCATTTTTACCGACGAAATCGTAACCCAATGGAGGAAGCGATCAGAGACTTTGATTACGTCGAAATCATCTCCCAAATACACATTTGAAATTGAACAAATCACATACCGATTGGAAGAAGGAAGAGATCTAGAAGGACTTGAGTCGATTATACCAATGTTGCACAGNCANATGTCCACTTTGCTAGACTACGTGNCTCCTGNCACANTTCCTATTCTANTCGAGCCAAGNTGGGTGGACCGTGAAGCGAAACAACTAATTGAACANGCAGAACAAATCTATCAAAAAAAGTGGGATTCCAATCAGTTCATGGTTTCACCNGATGAAACATTTNTACCTTTAGGNTCTCTAATTTCGAAATTGGAAGAATTACAGNCTATTCACATATCANTGACACCTCCGCCAACTTCATTTACTAATCAGGTTGAAGAAATCCAATTTGGAATGCGTCCACTTGGCTTGCAACGTGGTAATTACCAAATGAATTTTGAAAAAATCAAAAAATGGGCAGAAGGTGGCTATTCTACCACTATATTTTGCGAAAACCAGAAACTCTCGCAACGATTTGGGCAGATCCTGAATGAACGCAATTTTCCTGATTCAAGAACGCATGTGCGTACAGGTAACCTTAGTGAAGGATTCATCAGTGAAGATGACAAAATTGTTGTGATGTCCGACCACGAAGTGTTCGGTCGAGCACATCGGCCGACGAAAAAGCCAAAATTCAAGGATGGCACGCCAATTTCGAGCATCATTGATCTTCAAGTAGACGATTTTGTGGTACATGTCTCACANGGTATTGCTGTCTACAAAGGTATCAAAAAAATCGAAGTGGATGATAAATTACAGGATTTCATCAAGCTTGAGTACGCGGCCAGCGACATTCTTTATGTACCGATGTATCAAATTAATCTAGTACAAAAATATATCGGTGGAAGCAAAAAGGATCACAAACCGAAAATAGACCGGCTTGGTGGGACAGCTTGGAAAAATACGAAGTCAAAAGCACAAGCAGCGATCGAACAAATGGCTGAAGAGCTATTAAGTATATATGCTAAACGGAAAAGTACGGAAGGCTTTGCCTTTCCCAACGATTCACCATGGCAACAAGAATTTGAAGCACTATTCCCGTTTGAAGAAACCCCCGACCAGATTGAATCGATCTCCGATGTAAAATCAGATATGGAACAATCTCAACCCATGGACCGATTAATATGCGGAGATGTCGGTTATGGCAAAACGGAAGTTGCGTTACGTGCTGCTTTTAAAGCTGTAGCAGCCGGCAAGCAAGTTGCCGTCCTCGTTCCAACGACAGTACTGGCCCTACAACATTTCAACACATTCCAAAACCGATTCAATCCATTCCCAATTTGTGTAGAAATGCTGAGTCGCCTTAAAACTCCAAAGCAGATGCAAACGACAAAAGGAGGCATCACAAAAGGCACTGTCGACATTGTTATCGGCACGCATGCATTGATTTCCGAAACGGTTAAGTTCAATGATCTCGGTTTACTCATCATTGATGAAGAACACCGTTTCGGGGTGAAACACAAGGAAAAAATCAAGCAGATCCGATCAACAGTTGATATATTGACATTAACGGCTACTCCCATTCCCCGAACGCTACATATGTCGATGGTCGGAATTCGAGATTTTAGTTTGATCAATACACCACCTGAAAATCGTTTGCCCATCGAAACCTATATCATGGAATACAATCTGGACATTGTACAGGAAAGCATTCTACGGGAAGTTGAGCGAGGGGGACAGGTCTTTTTTGTCCATAATCGCGTCCAGAGTATTGCTAGTATCGCAACACGTCTAGAGGAACTCCTGCCAAAGGTAAAGATTGCCATTAGTCATGGGCAGATGCCGGAACGGCAACTTGAAACAGTCATTACTGACTTCATGGATCATAAATATGATGTTCTTGTTTCTACAATGATCATTGAATCCGGTGTTGACATTCCCAATGTAAACACGATTATAATCAACCGTGCCGACGCACTTGGGCTGGCACAACTGTATCAACTTCGAGGACGCGTTGGTCGTGCAGACTTGCAAGCATACGGTTATCTGTTCTATCCACAAGGCCAGGCTATTACTGAAGGCGCTCAGAAACGTTTGCGAGTTATCGAGGAGTTTACCGATCTAGGATCCGGATTCAAAATCGCGTTGCGTGACCTTGAAATCCGGGGTGCTGGCAACATGCTTGGCCCACAACAGCATGGTCACATCGCAACAATTGGTTATGATCTCTATTGCCAATTGCTTGAAGAAACCATACAAAAATTGAAAGGAGAAGAAATTAATGAAAAGATTGATGTACGAATTGATCTCCCATTGGAAGCGTACTTACCAGATAATTATGTTCCTGACAGCCGACAAAAGATTTCGTTCTACAAAAAGATCGCCAATTTGGAAACAGCAGCAGAACGTCAGGAATTGGAAGTCGAATTCCAAGATCGCTTTGGCGCCATTCCAGAACCTGTACATGTTTTATTAGATACAGCTGAATTGAAACACCATTGTCAAGAAATTGGAATCGAGAGAATATCTGCAGGTAAGGACAAAATCAACATCACTTTCAACCCAGAAAGGACTCAGATCAATCCAAAACAAATAATTGTACTCATTCAACAAGATAAACGAATTTCGCTCATACCACCGTCTCGGCTGCAAATTGATTCAAGAGGTTTAAGTGGAAGAAGCCTTATCTTGGTAATTAGGAGTATTTTAAAAAAACTTCAAAGCAGTTAAAACAACACATAAGCAACCCCTTTGTTAACTTTAACACGAAGGAGCTTAGACACTCACTACACTACGGAGGAAAAATTGTTAAAATATAGTTTCACTAATATAGTTTTCTTATTGTTTCTATTGGTTTACCTCAACACTTCAACTCATGCGACAGAGGTCGTGGCAGAATTTACCTGGAATGGAAAAGTCCAAAAAATTACTGTCGAAGATCTAGAAGCAGAGATTGAAAAACTACCTACCTATCGACAAGAAAACGTCAATAGAGCTATATCTGACAAAATTGAGTTTCTTAATGAATTTATCAATGAGAAGCTACAATTGCTCAATGCAAAACAGAATGGTTTTAATGACAATAAAGAGCTACTTGAAAAAGTTGAAGATTATCGTCATCAGTTAATGGTTGAACAACTCACAAAGATCGAAGTAGACGAGAAAGTATCCTACTCGGAACAGGAGCTTCAGAACTATTACCAAGAACACTCGGATGATTATATCGTGGCCGAAGAGGTGCGCGCTACCTGTATAAGCATAAAAGAGGATGAGGAACTTGCTCAAGAAATGCTTGATCAGATAATAGCAGGTACCGATATTATTGATATAGCGAAGAAACTTTCAGAAGAAAACAAGCTTGAAGGCCCGGGTTCTGGGCAGGAAAATCCAGGCGATACAGGTTTTTTCGACAAAGATGTCTCGGAAAGCTGGAAGCCCTTCATTGATGGTGTATTTGAGCTGGAAGTTGGAGAAATGACCGAAGAGCTCGTAGAAGTCGAATATGGGGACGAATATTATTATATGATCTTTCGCAAGGAGGAATTCCATCCAGAACGACAGGAAACTTTTGAAGAAGTAAACGATCAAATTGAAAGAATTATTGAAAGGGAAAAGAAACGTGAGCGCATTCTCGAGTGGGTTGAGGAAGTTACAGGAAAGGGAAACCTCAGGAAACACCCTGACCGTATTCCTGAATCTGCAGTAAAAACGAGTCGAAGAAGCAGATGACGAAGGTGATAGCTCTGATGACAACGAAGAAACTAATGAGAAAACAGAAAAGGAGACCGACAATGAATAGGATTATCGCATTTTTTTGCTTACTATTAACTGGGACTCTTTTAATCGGTTGTGGCAGTAAAACCGAAAAGATTAAAGGAACAATAATTGCAGAATTCGATTGGAATGGTGAAAAGCATCATATTACACTTGAAGAAATGATGCAAGAAATTTCTGAACTACCTGAGTACAAACAGGANCAGTACCAAGAGACTAAAGAAGGCCTTGAAGAATATATGACACTTATGGCCGAGAGNCGTCTGATCCTAATGATTGCCCAAGATAATGATCTGCAAGAAAACGAAGAGATCCAAGAAAAAATCCAAGATTATCTTCAAGAACTGATGCTGGAAAAAATAACTGATCTTGAAGTCGAACAAAAGATAAAGCTCACTGAAGACGATCTTAGACTTTACTACGAAGAAAACAAAGAGGAATACATCGATCCGGAACAGGTTCGATTAACTTGTATCACNGTTANAAACGAAGAGCGGGCAAATGAAACTTTCCAACAAATAATAGAAGATGGCGCTGATATTAAAGANTTAGCTCAGACGCTATCGGACCGCGGCGAGCTTGAAGGACCTGGAGCAGATCCAGAGGACCCGGGAAATACCGGTTTTATCACCTACAACAGTTTCTCTGACGTCGTCAAACCTTTTGTTGATGCCGCTTTTGCCCTTGAGATTGGGCACACCCATGACGAGGTCATTCGCGCAGAAGTACGTGGAGAACCCTATTTCATGATATTCCGAAAAGAAGAAGAGAAAGCAGAACGCCAGAAACCTTTCGAAGAAGTTCGCGATAGTGTTGAGAGTAGTGCAGAACAGGAAAAACGGGATAAACTGCTAGAAAGCTGGCTTTCCAACCTCCGAGACAAAGCTCAGGTCAAGGTCCATGAAGACCTCATTCAAGTTCCAGTTGAACTAGAAATCGAACCCGATGATCCAGAAACTCCAACGGAAACAGGTACAGAAGAATCAAACGAAGAACAAGAAGGTTCATCTGGCGAAACTGAATAAATCACGTCGAAAGAATATGCTAAATTCTAAACAATACCAATCTCGCCTTAAAAAAACCGGTTTGATGATTGTTATTTTCGCTTCTTTAATTCAGATAGCGCATGGTCGAACATTCGACCGCATTATTGGCTTTGTGAACGATGAAGTAATTACTGCTTGGGAGATAGAAGCGCTGGTAAAACAACGAGCAATGGAACTCCAGCGTTTCTATANCTTCAGTGAACAAGAAGCANGTCAACAAGCCGNNAAAGACCGACCTCAATTNCTTGATCAATTCATCCGTCAGATGCTACTGGTCGAAACTGCGTTAACNCTTAAAATTGAGGTNACCGAAGAAGANATAGATCTTGCAATACAAAACTTCAAAGANCAGACAAAAATTACAANCGAAGAAGAGTTTCTTAACCAANTNAAACGTGAAGGGTTCACAACAATGTCTTATCGTGAACAAACCAAACGGAATCTAATGGCGGAACGACTTGTAATGCAGCGAATTCTACCCANNTTACAAGTTCGCGACTCTGATGTCCAGAAGTTCTTTGACGAAAACCGAGACCAATTCGATAAGAAAAGCGATCTCATCAACTTAAGGCACATTTTCATCGCNTTTCAGCCAACTGAAGTCGATCGTCAAAAAACAATCAGAACATTNAATGAATTTATAATCGCTGTTAAAAATGGNGAAGATTTTGAAACTCTNGCCAAGCAAATTATCAAAGATANAATTACTGAAGATAAGGTTGCTTCTTTGGTAGAGATTCCCATTTCTGAAGTCAAGAAGCTTTCCGAACCNTTTTTAACTGCATTGACAACACTAGAAGCAAATAAAGTCAGCGAGCCAATTGAAAGTCCTGAAGGATTCTATGTTTTCAAAATCGAGAGTAAGAGCAATGAAGACATTGCTTTTCGTCACCTCAACGTGCCTTTCGAAATTAATGAAGATTCGGTTAATATCACCAATAATACTGTAGAAACTATCATTGAAAAATTGGATCAAGGCGAAGATTTTTCTATCTTNGCCCAAAATTTTTCNGNCGATACTAAGACAAAAGAAAANGGNGGNGATCTTGGTCCCCATTCANTGGACGATTTGACNCNCAACATNCGCCNTGTNATCGAGAAACTTGGGAAAGGAGAATACAGTAAACCTGTAAAAACTTCGTCAGGCATCCACATTTTTAAAGTTGACAGTCGCCTTCCTTCTGAACTCACACAAGCAGAAAAGGATCAAATCCGAACTCTCTTACGCGAAAAAAAATTTCAAGATGAGTGGAAANCCTACACAGACCTTCTNCGAAGTATAGCCTTCATCAANANCATCGAGTGAACCGTNNAAAAACACAGTTGAATAAGCANGAACANCAATTGATTNGCTTATTCCAGTTACATAANAAATGGGAATTTAAAAAGAAAAAAACCTCTTATCAGGTNAANCTCATAGGNCAANCCTACATTCGTTTCTGTCGCTCTCAACTCACGTATTCGGCTGTTTTCTTAAGCNTACTCCTCTGTTTATCAACTGCTGGAGTCCGGTCCCAAAATACCGTTCCACCCNCCCCCCNAANTGACNCTGAAATCAGCGAAAAAACNACTGANAATNCNACTCGTAAGACAGAAGCTTTGCGAGAGNAACCACCAGCCCGTCTGGACCCAGAAAACGCTTCTGGAGAAAAAGACCGCATTATTGGTAAAGGCCAAAACCTTATTGTGAACAAAAACCTTGTAGAAATCCACGGACAAGCACTGGTAAAAACAGAAGAAATTGTACTTCGATCAGACCACATTTGGGCTGACTTTGACAAGAATATGGTAAAAGCTTACGGGAACGTGAAACTGGTCGTTGGTGACGAGGAGACCTTCTCGAACGAGCTAGTTTACAATATGACAACCAAGGAAGGTATCGTCCATGAAGGATTTACCTACAGCGAACCGTGGTACTATCGAGGCAAAGAGATTTTTAAAATCGGCGAGAATGAATCCTATATACGCGGAGGATCAATTACTAGTAGTCCATTGAAATACCCACACTACGACTTTTTGGCTTCAAAAATCATCGTTAAAACCAACAAAGAACTCATTGCCAAACACGTTATACTGAGAATTGGTGGATTTCCACTTTTCTATTTTCCTGCCTATCGTCGGGACCTTCGCAAAGATAAACAGGCAAAAATTATCTTCAGACTGGGCACAGATAGTTACCAAGGACCGTTTATGAGTATCGAACTACCTATTTCCCGACGTCGGAGACTTAACGGATCAATTATGTTCGATCAAAGTTCTCGCCGTGGACGTGGAGGCGGTACTGACGGTGGATATCGCGTCAATGATGTTGGATTCGATGAGATATTTATTCCATTTCTGCCAGATGCAACACCGAGTGAGAAAGTAAAGTTAAGGGATCTCGCATCAGAACTTGTCGATCGATTAGACGGAGAGTTTGATCATTACAAGCTTCGTCAGTTATTCTTTGAATATATGATTACAGAAGAAGATGTCAAACGTGCTCACACAAAGATAAAAGAAGTCCACGCTAAATTACAGGCTGAAAACGCTGATTTCGGAAAAATTGCCGAGGCTAACTCTGATGATGATCAAACCCGTTACCAAGGAGGAGATCTAGGGTTTCTAGTTCGANGGGAAAGAAATCAGGAAGGTAANTTAAGNCTCGATCCAGTTCTGGAAGAAGCNGCCTTNGCGCTCAAAGTAGGNGAAACCAGCCAGATATTGCAAACAGACCACGGATTCCATATCTTGAAGGTTGACCANATTCTCGATATTTATGGTGAGCACGAGATTTCNCTACGCCGNATTGACATCAATATTAGCCCTAGCGANAAAACACGAGAAANTACTAGAGAAACGGCNGAGAANATACAGGAACGNGCTGCNGCAGGTGAAAATCTNTCACTACTTGCAAACGAATTCGAGGAAGCAGNNGTTTCTGACGNAAATAATGGNNCTATGATCCCACTCAANAAAATGGACAGCCAATGGAAGTATTCAGTNCGCCGTCTCGAAACGCTGGGTGAAGTAACACCAACTGTGATGACAGATCAAGGTATCTATATTTTCCAACTTATTGAAAAAGAAGAAACTCCANCTTTCGATGAGATCGCACGCGAATTCGAGGAAAAGGTTGGAAAATCTATGATCGAGGAGTTTGAAAAACGACGAGTAAAAAAAGCAGAGACTGAAAAAAAAGCGCCCGAGTCAAAAGAAACAGGTCAAGATGAAGAACAGAAAGAAGAAGAAAAAGTTAAAACCTATACGAAACACGGATTTAAAGGTCGNTGGGAACACGAACGTGCAGTTACACGAGAAGCACAACAACTCGATCGAGGTGAATCAAGCAACGTCATTGAAAGTAAAAAAGGGTATCATCTAATTAATGTTAAGAAAAAGCGAACTTACCGTGGGGATTTATTCTTCTACACTAATGATCAATACTCATTTTCACGAGAAGAAGCAACCCGAATTGGGCAACGAACTGCCTTACGCTGGGGGCATTACCATAGTATCTATACACCATGGGACAATCGAGAAGAAGGCCGAAAACCACTGAATTTCATGGGGCGCGTCGAATTGCAATCTGAAAATTATAAGGAAGGATTCGGAGATTCAGAATCAGCAATCGATTCGTTTGGTATGTTTACTTGGGGATCCGCATTCTCAGCAATCGATGAATTGGATACTGATGATGACGGCAACCTGACGTTCTCAACACAAACAATTGGTGAGTTTCTGGGCAGACTTCAGGTAAACCACAGCCTCGATCTAACCGGTGAAGGCTCAAGCACTCTGCAGAAACTTCCAGAAGCAAACATTTCCTTATCCCGAATGCGAGTTAGTAATTTACCAATATTCAAAAATATCAATGACCGAATGGTTAAAATAGCAGACAAAGTAAATACCGACACGCCAATTCTGTCTCTCTTAAGCTTTCCGACCTTGGAAAATGCCAGCTTTGATCTGGACTTGAACCTTGGAAATTTTTTCCGCGATCAATATCAGGAAGAGAAAAATGTATACTTGCTCGCAGGAGTCGTTGGCTTCGACGTCCGAAAACAGTCGACGCTAAAAGTATCATCGACTCGTGAAGCAAAACTGGATCTGAATCTAAATACTAACTTCGTTTGGCATGATAAAGACCGCGAAGGAAATCAACATATATTTCGTCGGGTTTACGACGTACAGGCTGATATCAGCAATATTCTGTTTCGAATTTATGACATCAGCTTTATTCCGGGTACTAGACGAATGAGACACCAAATGAATTCCACTGTCTCTGCCAGTTATGCTCCAGCTGTCGACCGTGAAGACAACTTATATCCATTTGGACCAAGTACCTATTTCTACGAAGCAAAGGATCTAACCTACCGCTTCGATACCAGTATTGAGATTAAAACGAAAAAAAACAAAACGCCGTTACGAATCCTCCAGTTCCGAACACGGTTACGAGCAGACTATACTGATTACGCTGCTGAATGGAATCGGAAGTATGATTTCATTGAAAGCGACATAACAATTACGCCATCAGCCAACCAAAATATGAATATCATGATTCGTACAACACATGACCCAAATGAATCCGAACTCGATAAAAAACGATTCAAACAAGTTGGGTTTAGGTCAAATGTTAGCTATCGACGAGAAAAATGGGATTTTTCGCTTGGTAACTCATTTAGTAAAAGAATATCTCGTGCATCCCGTCGAATTAATTTCAGTTTTCAGTTCCGACCTAATTCGTTGATTGAAATCGATTTAGGAGCGGACTACGATTGGATTGAAAAACAGTTCTATTCACAACGCATGACACTACGTCGCAACTTGAACGTTTGGGACCTCCGAATCTCGTGGCACCGTGTTGGAATCAAACGTAGACCTCCCTATAACAATGTACGACAAGATTTCACATTCCAACTTAATTTACTGGCTGACCCAGCAGTTGCAGTCGGTCTTGGCTACGATGCGACAACTGAGACGTGGGGATTCCGTAGCCTGCCAGTAGGTGTACCTTATAGCGCCTTTGGGGTTGGTAACGGACTAAGTAGATCTTATTTCTAACATGACTAAATATTGGTTTGAGGAATCTGTTTCCAACATTCGACATGGTGGNATAGTCAGTTTACTCAGNATCNTCATTATTACACTTACCGTAATCATTCTGAGNAACCTGACTATTATTCGNAACTACTTGCACAGAGAAATGGCAACCCTTAAAGAAGATGCTCCAATCATCGCCTTTCTAGAAGACGATTTAGATATGGAAACATTCAATAAACTACGCACAGATCTCCAAAGAGCAAATGAAATCACCAATATTACTTACGTTTCAAAAGAAGCAGCACTTAAAAAAAGCCAAGANACATTCGGAAAATANAGTCANGCTATTATGGAAGGCTTTGCAGANATNAATCCACTTCCNGCCTCATTTGAAATCCACTTGAACGAGCTTATTCTCGATCCNAATACCCTTCCAGATATCGCCGGNTGGATCGGTGGGCTTNCAGGTNTTGAAGACGTNACCTATGAACAATATAGTTCNAATTTCATCAATAAGGCAGAAANGGTCATCTTAATATTTAGTATATTGATGGGAGGATCTTCAGTCGTAATTGTTTCATTCTCAATTATGCTGACCATCTATTTTAGGAGGGAAGAAATTAAGATCTTGAGAATGGTCGGTGCAGGACACCTGTATATTATTCTGCCGTTGGTCACTCAAGGAATCTTTCTGGGCTTCATCGGCAGCATATTGGGATTATCGGGAATGTACCTGACATTCTATCTGCTGTTCTCACAGCAAATAGGCGATATCGAATTTATTACATCAACTCAATTTCTTTCTATCATCCTCATTGGTACTTTGCTTGGTTTGATCGGCAGNTTGTTACCTATCAAACGTTACATGGAAGTTTAGACCNNTAGAGAAACATTACACNTTTACATGTGACAAATTTTGNACTNNACCTTCCATAAGNNACTGTATCAGACNTGCTCACCGAAATCATCAGTAATTGCGNTTAGAAACTGATTATTTTCTTCAGTCGTACCAATTGTCACACGCAGACAATTTTCGAGTAACCCGGGACGATTGAGATTTCGGATTAGCACACCGTGGCTTAATACTTTATGAAATACCAGGTCTGCAGGTTTTTGAGTTCGGAAAAGGATAAAATTAGAATCCGTCGGTGTTGGTTGACACCAATCTATTGTAACCAGCCGATCATAGATTCGTTTTCGTTCCTCTAAAATCGATTTTATGTGGGGCCTAAGATTATCCCTATACTTAATCATCAACATGGCAACANTCTGCGAAAANCTATTCAAATTATAAGGCATCCGGACNTTGTTGACCTCAGATACAATATCCGGATGTGCTACCAGATAACCACAACGAATCCCCGCTAACCCATAAGCTTTAGAAAATGTACGAGTCACGATCAAATTCGGATGCTGATGGACTCGACTGAGTAATGATTTCCCTGAAAATTCGCAGTAGGCTTCATCTAGAATCAAAATGGTATCCGAACGCAACAGAATTTTGTGAAGGATATCCTCCGAAAACAGATTTCCAGTCGGGTTATTTGGATAAGCCAAAAAGACCAAATTTTTGACGTATTGATCAAGGCATGATTGCCATGTTTCGTCTATCAGTTCGAAATTTGAGCCAAGTGGTATTTCAGCAAACGGTATTCCACAAATCTGAGCGAAAATTCGGTACATCGAAAAGGTTGGACTTGGAAACAAAGCCTGCACATCAGACTTAGCAAATATCTGAAAAATGTAGCTGATCAGCTCATCTGATCCATTACCAACTACGATCAGATCCTTATCAACGTTAATCATTTCAGATATTGCAGTTCTAAGCCGATCGGCACGCGGATCAGGATAACGATGAAAATTTAACTTTTCAATTTCCTTTAAAATTTCCTTTAAAATTTCCTTTGGCAGGCCAAAAGGCGACTCATTGGCATCCAATTTTACACAGTGGTCAGGCTGTTCCACGTGATAAGGATTGAGTCCCGCAAGATCCGAGCGAAAAAATTGTCTTAGTTCCATTACCTATTTGTCATTTGCTTAATAAAGAGTATCCAATATATCCTCTGAACAAATTAACTATTCCGATTCCCTCGGATTATATCATTCCGCACAAATCAGGTCAACACAGACCAACCCCATCAAACTAACAGTGTTGCATATTCGTTTGCTTGCACGAGACCAATCGAAATAGTATAATATTGCGATTATTTCAGCTAAATTGAGACGCAGAAAACAATCTGATATTTCGCGTTTGGCAGTGTGTCCGCAATTGTAGACATAAGTGAATAAAGTGGCTCTATCTTTTCATGAAGAGGTTGGATCATCTCTGTCTATCTTTAATGATTCAGACCTGATTCTGACTTACAATTACCATAGCGATCTGTGCAAACCGTACTTTCATCCGGTCAATGCACCTAATGCAAAAAGTGTTACAAGTAATACGCCCGAAGATAACGTTAACCATCATGGACTTTGGTTCGGGTGGAGCAACGTAAACGGCATCGATTTCTGGACAGGGAACGAAGGCAGAATTACGCACGATAAATTTCAAAACCAGGAGATTTCAGAATGCTCCGCAAAAATTATCAGTATGAGTAATTGGTCTACGGCAGACGAAACAGTACTAATTGAGCAAACCAGTGAGATAATTGTTCACGAACCTCTGGCCGATCAGCATATTATCGACCTTAATTTCTCGTTTCATCCCCCATCAGAAGATATTCTTTTAGCGGCAAGCAAAAGCAGTTATGGTTTATGCTATCGGTCATCTTACCGAGAAAGACAAAAATTAATCAACTCAGACAGCCGTATCGGAGAATGGGAAGCAAACAACAAACCAGCTTCATGGTGCGATTTTCTCGGTTTAGCAGACAATATAACGGTAGGAACAGCAATTTTCGACCATCCATCCAACCCACGATATCCAACAAAATTTATTGCGCTCGATGAAAGTTTTGGCTTTATTTCCCCCTCACTTACCATGGACGAACCATACACGATTAAAGCTGGAGAATCGCTGCACCTGAGATACCAAGTTCTAATCCACCTTGAAGACCTGTTCACGTTTGATTTATGGAAATGCTACGAGGAATACGTCAAATGAAAAACCCTTTGCCTTTGTATAAGAGCGCATCAATTCCTAAGCTTCAATCAGATCCGCATCAATCAAACGAGTCGGTCTATATTGANACTTATGGCTGCCAAATGAATGTCAGTGATAGCGAGTTGATGGCAGGAATCCTGACAAGGGCCGGATACCAGATAATCGATGATGCCAATTCAGCTAATGTTGTTTTGATAAACACTTGCGCAATTCGAGAAAACGCCGAGGAAAAAGTCNTAAATCGACTTGAACATTTAAATGCCATCAAACGCCGAAATCCAAAGATGATCCTGGGAATCTGCGGATGCATGGCGCAACATATGCGAACACTGCTTCTTGATGCTGCACCATATATTGATTTGGTTCTTGGACCAGACGCTTACCGAAACCTACCACAAGCCATCGCTTCCATCAATTCAAAAGACGCATTTGTGAATTTGAGACTTGATAAATCGGAGGATTATGCTGACGTAGCTCCGATTCGAAAAGATGGCATTCGAGCGTGGTTAACTATTCAACGAGGTTGTGACAAGATGTGCACCTTTTGTGTGGTCCCATTTACACGGGGACGAGAGCGAAGCCTATCTGTTCCTANNTTGGTTCAAGAAGTAAAATCCCTNGTAGATGACGGTTTTAAAGAAGTCGTTTTGTTGGGACAAACAGTAAATTCATACCACGACGGCACTCATAATTTCGGAGACTTGCTTTTCGCTATCAATCAAGTNGAAGGAATTGAACGAATTCGCTTTACATCCCCACACCCCAGCGACGCTACAAAACCAATGATTGACGCGATAGCAAGCTGCGAAAAAGTCTGTAAACAAATTCACTTACCCTTACAATCTGGATCGACAAGAATCTTGTCCGACATGCACAGAACCTACACTGTCGATGAATATCGAGAACTTGTATTTGATCTTCGCAACCAAATTCCNAATTTGGCCATTTCCACAGACATTATCGTTGGTTTTTGCGGCGAAACCGAAGAGGATTTCCAAAAAACACANGACTTGATAAATGAGATCCGCTATGACTCAGCATTTATGTTCAAATACTCAGATCGAAATGGGACTCTTGCCAACCGAACACTAGAAGACAATGTCCCAGAAGAAGAGAAAATACGACGTTTACAAACTATTATAGATCTGCAATACCATATTTCACACGAAATTAATCAGGAACGAGTTGGTCAAACTGTAGAGATTCTAGTCGAAGGCGAATCGCGCANATCCAAGTNAGATTACTTTGGAAAAGATGATACTTTTAANNCTACTGTTTTTCCACGACAGAACACCCAAATTGGTGATACTGTAAATGTCAAAGTTCACACGGCTTCTGCACACACCCTAATTGGAAACGTAATCACTTGAAGAAAAATAATGTCTGAAACTGTTGCAATAGTCAAATGCTCAAATTATGATCAGCGAGCCGTCGACAATGCCCTAAACGAACTCTTGGATTACTTAGGAGGAATCAGCCAATACGTNAAACCGGGAAATCTAGTACTCATCAAACCAAATTTACTTAAAGCAGCTTGTGTTGGTGATATCCCCTCAACACACTTTACAGTGATCAAATCGATAATTGATCAGGTCCAATCAGTTGGAGGGAAACCGATTATCGGCGATTCTCCAGCATTAGGAAATGTATCAACAGTNGCCCGCCGTTCCGGACTATTGGAAGTCGCCGATCAAATGGGANTTCCTATTATTAATTGGAGCACATCTGTCAAGNTAACACCTAANCCACACTATAGTATGCGATCATATAAAATCGCCAAAGAGGTCATCGACGCAGANGTGGTAATCAATGTCCCGAAATTCAAGAGCCANAAACAGATGCAGCTTACCGTAGCCATTAAAAACCTGTTTGGATGTGTTCCCGGAAAATTAAAGTCAAGGTTACACTTGTGGTGCGGTAAAAACCGACGGACTTTTGGGAAAATGCTGGTTGAATACGCAGAGTTGGTTGCCCCTCAACTTACAATTGTCGATGGTATCTTGGCAATGGAAGGTCCCGGCCCCGGATCGGGATCCTCTTATCCACTTGGCATATTGACTGGAGGCACGGATGTAGTAGCGCTAGACCGTGTGCATTGTGAAATCGTCGGTTTACCAGCAGAGGAATTTGATATAATTCAAGCCGCACGCGAAATTGGTTTTGGAGTAGCTGACCTTAATCAAATCGAGATTCTCGGTCATGGTTTATGTGACGTNGCGGTTTCCAACTTCGAATTCCCACCAATGATTCCAGTTAACTTCTCACCTGTTCGCATTGTCACAAGTGCACTTAAACACTTGTGGGCAAAGCAAATCGCATAAGACCAAGGGAGCTAGAACCATCTAATGAGGAAAATCAAGCTCAAATCAAAAGCTCATGTTGAGACCATGAGAAAAAGTGGGAAGGCGGCCTCAATTATGCTTCAACGCATCGGAGAAGCAATAGAACCAAATATTTCCACTTACCAATTAGATCAGATATGCCGACAAACAATTAAGGACCTCGGTGGTGAATCTTCATTTCTAGACTATCAACNACCAAATCACCCTCCGTATCCAGCAACAATATGTGCCTCAATTAATGAAGAGATTGTACATGGCATCCCACATAAAGACAGGATCTTAAAAACAGGTGATATTGTTAGTATTGATACCGCTATTTTCTTAGATGGATTTCATGGTGACAACGCTTTTACGTTTGCCGTAGGCAAAATCTCCGATCAAGCACAAAAGCTTCGCGAGATTACAAAAGCTTCATTATATGAGGCAATTGACCAAGCTAAGTCCGGCAATCGTCTTGGTGATGTGTGCCACGCTNTTCAGTCTTACGTTGAAAACCAAGGGTTTTCAGTCGCACGTGACTTTGTTGGTCATGGAATTGGNCGTCANATGCATGAAGCTCCACAGGTGCCAAATTACGGAGAACCAGGTACAGGAATCCGTTTAAAACCAGGCATGGTACTAGCAATTGAACCAATGATTAACATTGGAACTAGTCAATCAGTTGTACTAGAGGACGGTTGGACTGCAGTTACAGCTGATTTGAGTTTGTCTGCACATTTTGAACACACGGTCGCAATTCTTTCAGACGGTCCCGATATTCTGACCGATAATTTTGAACTTTGGAATAATTTTTGATTTTNAGGAGATTTAAATGCCAAATATTGTGAAGATTCATGGGAGGGAGATACTCGACTCGCGCGGTAACCCGACTGTAGAAGTAGATATTGTTTTAGAATCAGGAGCATTTGGACGAGCAGCNGTTCCATCNGGAGCATCAACCGGCGANCATGAAGCTGTCGAACTTCGGGATGAAGATGCTGATCGATACCTCGGCAAAGGAGTTAGGAAGGCAATACAAAATATCAATTCAGTTATCGCTGACGCATTAGTTGGAACAAATGCTCTTGACCAAGGAACCATCGACCAAACAATGATTGATCTAGATGGCACCCCAAACAAAGAAAATTTAGGGGCTAACGCAATATTAGGAGTTTCTCTAGCAGCGGCAAAAGCAGCAGCACACAGTCTGAATCTGCCACTCTACAAATATATTGGTGGAACCAATGCTAAGGAACTTCCGTTACCAATGATGAATATCCTAAACGGTGGTTCACACGCTGATAATAATGTTGATTTACAAGAATTTATGATCATGCCAGTCGGATCCGAAACGTTTAGCCAAGCATTACGGATCGGAACCGAGATCTTTCACAGTCTCAAATCAGTATTGAAAGCTAAAAATTACAATACTGCTGTTGGTGATGAAGGAGGATTTGCACCCAACCTAGGTTCTAATGAAGAAGCTTTACAAGTAATTATTGAGGCTATTGAACTAGCAAAATATCAACCCGGCGATGATATCCTAATTGCTTTAGACCCAGCATCCAGCGAATTCTATCAAGACGGAACCTANATACTTGAAGCAGAATCAAAACCCGAAAAGTCACCAGAAGAAATGGTAGAGTTTTACGTTGCGCTTTCCAAGAAATATCCAATTATTTCAATTGAGGATGGTATGGCCGAAGATGACTGGGATGGATGGAANATGTTAACAGATGCCATTGGCGATAGAGTACAACTTGTGGGAGACGACCTTTTTGTAACCAACACCAATCGACTAAAACAAGGAATTGAACGTAAGGTTGGAAATGCAATTTTGGTCAAGGTTAATCAGATTGGGTCTCTGACTGAGACACTTGAGGCCATTGAATTAGCAAAACGTTTCAACTACACTGCTGTAATATCACACAGATCGGGTGAAACCGAGGATACAACGATTTCCGATATTGCTGTTGCAACTAACGCGGGCCAAATTAAGACCGGTTCGCTTTGTCGAACCGACCGCGTTTGTAAATACAATCAACTCCTCCGAATCGAGGAAGAACTTGGCGATCACGTTGTCTTTAAGGGGAAAGACGTGTTTTACAACCTCCAATAACAGAAATGGTGGACGAGGAAACCTTATGAGAATTATCCAATCATGTCTTGTTATCATTGCCACGCTGCTATTTTTAATAAACTTACGCTGTTCTTTCGATGAATTCAGTAGATGGCGTAAAGCGATTTATGCCCAAAAATGTTATTCACAGGACATTGCTGACCTCGAAGAAAGATGGGATCAATTAAAGATAGAATTTGCCAATTTGCAGACGGATCCGCTAACACGAGAACGCCTTGTTCGCCAATATGGATATAGCAAACCCAATGAACGAACATATCGCATTCTACATTACTAAAAAAAAGTTGACAAATCNAAGCAAAATAATTTACCATTTACCATACTGTTTACCAGCCTAACATAAAGGGCGAGTGGTGAAATTGGTAAACACAACGGACTTAAAATCCGTCGCTCCTAATACGAGCTTAAGGGTTCAAGTCCCTTCTCGCCCACCACTTAGCGTGAACTTGTCGCAGGGTAGAGCAGTCTGGTAGCTCGTCGGGCTCATAACCCGGAGGTCGCAGGTTCGAATCCTGCCCCTGCAATTTGGGAGATGGGGAGCGTGATTGAAACACGTTTCCCATCTCTTTTGCCTGCCGGTGTAGCTCAACTGGTTAGAGCGTACGACTCATAATCGTGAGGTTGGGAGTTCGAGTCTCCCTGCCGGCAATCCTTCCATAACATGAGGAATATTCCCGAGCGGTTTTCTCATCGTATATGTCAGTTCATATACAAACACAATATGATTTCCTCTAGGGAAACTGTTCTTGTCGCTGTTTCTGGAGGGCCAGATTCACTGGCATTACTCCACTCGCTCAATAATTTAAAAAGCCAACTTGGCTGTCGTCTTCACCTCGCACATTTAAATCACGGCCTAAGACCTAATGCTACTAAGGACGCAACTTACGTTTGTCAACAGGCCCAAAACTTGAATCTTTCGGTGACAGTTAGAGAAATTTCTTTGCCAAGCGCTTCCGAAGCGAGTGCACGACAAGCCAGATATCAATTCCTTGAGCAAGTTTCCAATCAAATAGGCGCGTCAAAAATCGCGCTCGGCCACCACCTTGAAGACCAAGCTGAAACAGTTCTAATGCGTCTCTTCCGCGGCTCAGGTACAACAGGGCTTCAAGGGATGCTAAAGGTGAGGGAAGGCAAATTCATCCGACCACTCCTTACCTCTTCGCGCACCGAGATTGAAGAATTCACCAATTCGTTAGATTTAACACCATGCCTTGATGAATCAAACATGGATCGAAGTTACTTGAGAAACCGAATTCGGATTGACCTAATACCGCATCTCAAAGAGANCTACAATCCNAATATTCAAGAAGCCCTAAACCGGGTGGCCGAGATTCTTCAAGTAGAATCGGATTTTATGGATACGATTGCTACTACAGCTTTTGATNCGTGCAAAACTNGAGACAGCATACTAGACCGAAATAAATTTCTCAANCACCATCCCGCTATTCAACGTCGAATTCTTCGATTGGCTATGATAGAACAAACGGGTCACACCACCGATTTCTATTATAAACACATTGAAGCTATGATTGACTTGATTAACGGTCATTTGCCAAANGGCAGAGTTCACCTACCAAATAACCTNATTTTCTCTCGTGCTTANAANCAATTGNTGCTGGACCAATCTCCTTCCCAAACTGANACATTTCAATATGAGGTTACTGTCTCANATATTACTGATCTCCCTGCAATTCANGGAAGAATTTCAACTNCAGTAAAAAANGACTTACCTACAAACTATCCTNATGGCAAGTTTGCAGCAGTCTTTGACTGGNATATTAGCCGANTTCCACTCTATGTCCGCAACCGCCGTAANGGNGATTACTTCCATCCCTTTGGAATGAAAGGNCGAAAAAAAATAAAAGACCTACTTATCGACGCCAAAGTACCACAATCAGAGCGTGACCGCTTACCATTGCTGGTCTGCGGCACCCAAATCATGTGGGTTATTGGCTACCGAACGAGCGATCTGTTTCGGATCAATAAAAACACAAAAAGAGTATTATATGTTACCTATGAAAATCTTAATCAGTGAATCCGAGATTCAAGATCGTGTTCGTCAACTTGGTTCAGAGATCTCTCAAGATTACAATGCACGAATGCCAACGCTTGTCTGTGTGTTGAAAGGATCCATTATTTTCTTCGCTGATGTCGTGAGGTCTATTACATTGGATGTAACCTGTGAGTTTGTCCAAATCTCAAGTTATGATGATAAATCAGTATCTTCCGGAGAGGCCAATTTGGTTTTTAATTCCAAACTAAATCTGACAAATACTGACGTTATTATCATTGAAGACATCATTGATACAGGTCTTAGCCTCACCTTGTTAATCGATGAAATTCAACGTACAACTCCAGCAAGTCTCAAAATCTGTAGCTTACTAAACAAACCATCTCGTAGGGTAAAACCTGTACAAATTGACTACTTAGGATTTGAAATTGACAATCACTTTGTTGTTGGTTACGGCCTAGATTACGCTCAAAAGTACAGAAACTTGCCGTACATCGCAATTTTGGATCCAAACGAAATTAGGCACAAATCAGTATGATATACTATGAGAGGAATAAGCCCACACACCAAGAGTTAAGATGAATTTCAAAATAATTCCTATTCAAAATGCCAATAACACGGAACTGTTACGCATTAGTCAGAATGGATTACTATCACTCAACCTGATAGAGATGCAAGCAATTCAATCGCACTTTGCAGGACTTGGCAGAGATCCCACCGACGTGGAAATCGAAACTTTGGCACAAACCTGGTCAGAGCATTGTGTCCACAAAACTTTTCGTGGTGTAATCGAATATATCGAAAACGATAAGCAACCCATTACAATAAATGGATTACTTCAAACAACAATTATCCAAGTAACAGAAGAACTAAATAAAAGTTGGTGTGTATCCGTTTTTGAAGACAATGCAGGTATTATCGAATTTGACAATGAACACAATATTGTTTTCAAAGTCGAAACCCACAACCATCCATCTGCGATTGAACCTTACGGCGGTGCAGGCACGGGAATTGGAGGCGTGATTCGCGACTCATTGGGAACAGGTTTAGGCGCAAAGCCGATTCTCAACACAAACGTTTTCTGCTTTGGATTACCAGATTTGGACTATAACCAACTGCCCAAGGGCACACTTCACCCTAAGCGTGTTTTTAAAGGTGTAGTCTCTGGCGTCAGAGATTATGGTAACCGAATGGGAATTCCAACAGCAAACGGAGCAATTCTTTTTGATTACCGGTATACNGGAAATCCACTTGTTTACTGTGGAAATGTTGGTATTATCCCAGCAGACCGGTGTCAAAAAAAAGTTGAACTTGGCGATGCAATTGTTGTTATTGGAGGAAAAACTGGTCGCGATGGCATTCATGGCGCAACGTTTTCATCGCTTGAACTTGATGATNCGTCTGAAAACCTNGGAAGTGTCGTCCAAATTGGCAATCCGATCGTGGAGAAAAAGATTACAGACGTATTAATTCAGGCACGAGATCTAAACCTATACAATTGCATTACTGACTGTGGAGCAGGTGGGTTATCGTCAGCTATCGGCGAAATGGGATCGGATTTCGGAGCCGAAGTTTATTTGGACGATGTCTCGTTGAAATATGAAGGGTTGGCTCCGTGGGAAATCTGGCTATCAGAAGCACAAGAACGGATGGTGATTTCTATTCCACTACATAACCTTGATCCGTTTTTAGAAATCTGTCAAGCCGAGTCTGTAGAGGCTACGGTTCTAGGGAAATTCACCGACACCAAGCAATTACAAATACATTACCATAGTCAAATTGTAGCGGATCTTAGTATGGACTTTCTTCACCATGGAATCCCTCGAATTACCAAACAGGCAGTTTGGAAAAAGCCCATACACCCTAATCCTAATTTCGAGAGACCTAAAGACCTGACTGGAATCCTCCACAACATTCTCGCCTGCCCAAATGTCGCTAGTAAGGAATGGGTAATACGTCAATACGACCATGAGGTACAAGGAGGGATGGTAATTAAGCCTCTAGTTGGAATAGAAAATGATGGTCCAAGTGACGCCTGTGTAACGCTACCAGTGCTCGGTTCAAAGAAAGGAGTCGTTATAGCTAACGGTATAAATCCTCTGTTCGGAGATATTGACCCATACCACATGGCCGCTTCAGCCATTGATGAAGCAATCCGCAATGTAATTTCAGTCGGTGGACGTTTTGATCGTGTCGCACTTTTGGATAATTTCAGTTGGGGTAATCCTGACAAACCGGATCGGCTAGGAGGACTCGTTCGTGCAGCACAGGCATGTTATGATATTGCCCTGGCTTATGGCACCCCATTTATTTCCGGTAAGGATAGTCTGTATAATGAATACCATGACACTTCAACCGGAGACCAATTAGCAATTCCTGGCACTTTACTCATCTCAGCAATTAGTGTTATCGACGATGTGGACAAAGCAATCACTATGGATGCCAAATCGCCGGGAAATCTGATTTACGTTATTGGCAAAACCTACGACGAAATTGGGGGAAGTCACTATACAGCCATCCACAATTTCGTCGGAAANAGTGTACCNNTAGTTCGNCCAGAAACAGGGAAACGNATAATCCAATCTTTGAACCATGCTATTGACCAGCGACTTATTAGATCATGCCATGATTGCTCTGAAGGAGGAATTGGCGTAGCATGCGCGGAGATGGCATTCGCCGGCGGGTTTGGAATGGACCTAGATTTATCCAATGTTCCTAGAAGTAACCAAACAAATGCTGATGAATTAATTCTATTCTCAGAGTCAAACAGTCGATTCATCGCTGAAATCTCCCCCCAAAACCAGAAAGAATTCGAGCATGCGCTAATCGGCGTACCATTCAACGTAATAGGTCAGGTAACCGAAGGAAAAGAATTCATCATAAACGGTATGACTACTGGAGAGAAAATTGTTGACACAACCACTGATCAACTTAAAGCAAGCTGGCAAGGAACCTTCAACTGGTAACCCAATAACAGAGTAAAGACAACAGTCTATGGCCAAACCCAAAGTCCTAATTCTCCGTACAGCAGGAACAAACTGTGATTATGAAACAGATTACGCCTTTCAATTGGCAGGNGCCAGCACAAGNCTAATCCACATAAACCAATTAATCAATAATCAAGTGTNCCTTACCGATTACCATATCATGGCAATTCCAGGTGGGTTTTCATANGGAGACGANATCGCTGCTGGAATTCTGCTTGCCAACGAGTTGAANTTCAAGTTAATCGACAAANTTACAGAATTTNTCGACCGGGGAGGATTAATACTTGGCATATGCAACGGATTNCAAGTATTAGTTCGATCTGGTCTTCTACCTAGGATAAACTCCCAACACAACAATCAGCAAGCAACATTAGCAATGAATACATCAACAAAATTCGAGTGCCGTTGGGTAAATCTGCAAACAGATAAAAACATATCAGTCTTCACCAAAGGGTTGAAAAACAACCTTTACCTGCCCGTCGCGCACGCAGAAGGGCGATTTATCGCCTCAGATACAATTCTAGATCAGCTTGAAGCAAACGGCCAGATAGTCTTCCGTTACGTTCTTCCGGGCTACCCGCACAANCCAAATGGATCCCATCGAAACATTGCCGGTGTTTGTGATCCCACNGGAAGAATNCTAGGAATGATGCCNCATCCAGAACGCTACCTTATCCGGCACAANCATCCCCGCTGGACACGTGAAAACTTGCCGGAAGAAGGGGATGGACTAGCGATTTTTCGAAACGCTGTCGACTACACTTCCACATCGTGTTAGTTCATTCGACTAGTTTCTTAGCCTGATTAAGGCGTTTACGAAGTTTCTTGTGGTAACGATTGTTTTGCAAGAAATTCTCCCACACTGCAATTGCTTCATCGGTATTACCAGCCGACATATAGTAATCTCCAAGTACAATTGGTGCAGCATCAGACCTCGGATCTTTTTCAATTGACGAATTAAAGAACCCAATCGCAGTTTCCATATCTTCCTTCAAGAAAGCAATCTGTCCACGACCATAATCGATTAGAGCATGGTCGGGATAGTCTTCGGCTAGTCCTTCAATTATTTTAACAGCTTCTTCTTCTTTTCCGAATTTATAGTCTGACATACCAACATGAACTAATGACTCAAGGTACAAATTGGTTAGAGATCGCTTTTCAGCTTCGCCCTTTGCTTTCTCAAGCTCTCGCATCACACTGCGCGCGGCAATACGATACTTGTTTTTTGCACGCGAATAACTAGCATATTTATAACACAAATTCCCAAGCTCTCTCTGAACTTCATAGGTATTGCCTTTACCATCCACTAAATCTTGGTATAATCCCGCTCTCTCAGTATTAGCCATTCGGTAATGTAACACTTCTGCTAAACTTTGCAGCGCGTCCACATACTCCATGTTACCAACAATTGCCCGTTCCAGATATTCCATTTCTTTTTCAGGCTCTTTTGTCTTTTTATAAATTAAACTCAATTTCCAGTAAATCTCAGGATCCTTNTTACGATTAAAACCNAAGACTGATTTATANGTTTCAGACGCTTTTTCATATTCTTCATTTATGTATTGATTTTGTCCGGATCGAATAATAACATCCANGACTTCCTTGTCCTTTCTTAAAGCTTNNCGCAGCACTTCATCAGCACGCGTATGCATACCAAGTTTTCGATAGCAAATTGAAAGCCTTACGTGAGAATAAGGGTCAATTTTGGCATCATCAGCTTTAGCAAGGCTTATGGCACGGAAATAGAGTGCCCCTGCATCACGATAGTTCTCCTCTTGATAGGTCATGTTGGCAATCATCAACATAGCATCATAAAAAGTCCCCTGCTCATCGGTCTGAATTGAACCAAAAGTGGACATAACCTCCTCTGGACTCACACCAAAACCAGAGTTTTGAAGCAACTCCTTCACATTACCCATAGCAGCACTTCGACCAGATGCATTTCGTGGCTTATCCCTTTCAAGTCGGTCACGTTGTTTCTGTAAAGCACGCCCTGCCCTAGTTGCTAGCGGATTATCAGGCTCAGGTACTACCGCGCCAAGTGATTCCAATTCTCTTTTAGCCTCGTTTGATTGATCACTTGCCTCTTCCAATAACCCATATTTCTTTACCACCCGCTGGTAGGTATTCTTTGCCTCTTCAGCATTCTTCAGGTAGTTTCTTTCAATCTGAGCTTTATTGATAAGGGCTGTTGCAGCACGCTCGTTTTTAGGATTACGATTAGCGAAATTGTCATAAACTTCGGCAGCCTTTTCGAAATTCTCAGCTTTCTCGTAGCTTTTGGCCAACATCAATTGAGCTTTATTAGCCCACTCTAGACTGGAAAATTTGTTGATAACGATATTAAAAGATTTCTCAGCTTCCCCATACTTCTCAGCTTTAAAGTTGCAAATTCCAGATTTATAATGGGCTTCTGCAGCTTCTTGGCTTTCAGGTGCAGCCGNAACCAAGTTTTGATAGANTTCAAGACCTTGTTCCGGAAGATCCATTTTTTCTATATANAGCTTAGCCAGACCAAGTTGAGCTTTCCNCCCCTGCTCACTACCAGNCTTGGATTGAATAATCTCGTTATAAGTGTCTACTGCACCCTGATAGTCTTTTTCCGCCACAAATTTTTCAGCTTGTCCAAGCCCACCAGAAGTTGATAAACATCCATACATAATAGCAAAAGCTACCATCATCACCATAAACAACACTAATTTTCGTATTTTCATAATCTGTTCCATCTTCTGTCCTAATACATGTTCTTGTTTTCACATTCCTTAATAAGATTATGGACATATTGTCTGTCATAACCTTCCTGTTCAACCAGTAAGTCGCAATCTACTGTATTCCATTCATCCTCTCCTTTACCAGCCTCAATTATTGAGTTAGTCAACCAAGCAGTACGAATACCATTAATCCCCGAAGTATAGTTTGTATCGTATTCACCTTTGACCAATCCAACAATTTGATCAACCTTACTTTCCGGATAACCTTCCGGACGATCATATAGGAGTTCCTGAGTTTCCCCATCATTTGAAGTGTAGTGAACACCACTTTTAATTTCGAGTTTGCCTCCATCACCTTCCAGAATAACCCACTCTTCAAATCCAATATGAGTGTTACCAACAATCTTTATACGACCAACAGCACCATTATCCATAGTTACTTCAGAATCGGAATTAATCTCAACGGATTTTGGAACGATATTCCCTTCGTCATCTTCAAATATCATGTCTGTGGTCCCATGCAGTTTTTGTGGAAGAAATCCCGTCATCCACAAAAAAATATCTTGTAGATGACTTCCTGAATCGTTGGGTTGTCCACCACCAGAAAACTTAGGATCGCCGCGCCACCCGCCGCCACCCCATCGTTGTGCCAAATAGACATCAAACTTCTCGATATCACCAATCAACCCATCCGAAATTGCTTTTCTCCCAGTTAGATACGTATTGGAATAATGACGCTGATAACCTATGACTAAGTGAAGACCTCTTGCCATAGCCATCCTCGTAACAGCAATTGCATCTCCCACATGGTTTGCCATTGGCTTTTCAACCATCACACTGCAACCTGCTCGCAAAGCATAACGAATATTCAGATCATGTAGGGAATGCGGAGAGAAAATCCCAACAATATCAAGGTCTTCTTTATTTAACATCTCAATAAACTCATAATCGCCAAGGTAACGTTTGAAACTGTCTTCTTTATATCCCTCGACTTGTTCCCGCATTGAGTTTTCTAATGCATTAAGACTATCCTCGCTTGTATCAGCGGCAGCAACCAAATCAACGTCATCACGAGTTGCAAATGCGAGTGTGTTTCCACGACCAGCTCCTCCTGGGCCAATTACGCCAACCCGAATCTTGTTGTTCTTGCTCATTATCTACCAAATCTCCTGATTTGACTCACGTTTTTGTTTATAGAACGGTACTTGTGCCCGCAAAAATAACGATGTAAACGACATTATACCTACTGACTTAAAATCGAAGCAAGCTAATTTATTGAGCTCCAACTTAAGAATCCTAGAAATAGAAAAAAAACTGTGGTGGTGTTATAATTAGGTTAGCAATACTTGTATGCCTACACTGAAAACAAAAACGGAATGGCAAATTGGCATCGTCCACCGAGGCAAAGCTCTCACACTTCATCCACCTCTAAAAGAGAGAAAAAATCAGGAGAAATTAATGAATCAATTTAAATTTGGTTTAAACACAAGTACTATTCGGCCTTCAGGACTGATGGATAAAATTAAAATTGCTGCCTCAGCTGGTTATGAGGCAATAGAGCTATGGAACGATGATCTAACAGCATACGAAGAGGATGGCGGTTCACTTGCCGACGTAAAATCAGCACTAGAAGATCATGGTCTAACTGTACCAACAGTTATTGCCTTACACGGTTGGTTAAATACAACCGGAGACGAACACNTGCAGGCNATTGAAGAAACAAAACANCGCATGAATCAAGCGATTGCTATCGGCTCCCAACGGATCGTTGCCAGTCCCCCAATGGAGAAAGCGNACCTAGANCTTGGTGGNAAAAATTATCGTGAACTACTTGAAATTGGACGAGAATTNGGTATATCACCAGCCATGGAATTCCTCGGGTTTGTTCAAGGNNTAAANCAAGTTAAAGATGCCTGGAAAATTATCGAAAATGCAGATCATCCTGACAGCACTATCGTCCTGGACCCATTCCATATCTTTCGTGGCGGCGGAGACACTGAAGACATGCGGGAAATCCCAGCCGAAAAAATAGCAGTCTTCCATTTTAACGATGCTCCGGCCTCGCCAGCGCGAAAGCTACAAACTGACGCGGATCGTGTCTATCCAGGTGAGGGTATTCTTGATCTTAGACAAATGATCTCAATCCTGCGTTCTTCTGGCTATAATGGTGTTATCTCTCTAGAACTATTCAACCCAATCTACTGGNAACAGGATCCGCTTGAAGTAGCGAAAATTGGTTTGGACAAAATGAAATCAGTCGTTGCAAGCTAGCGCNCCATCTGCTGAATGGAATGGAAATCTTTTCTACATGTTACGCTTAAACAGATACGAGAATCTGACATTCGACCGTATCATGCCTTAGTCGTTGCCTCAGCATTTTCGTTTGCCACTGCCTTTGGCTTCTGGATTCACAAGTTTCTTCTTTTTCAACCACATACATCAGAAATTATCGGTTGGATTAGTGCTAACAATTACCCAAAACATCAAGAATTTTNATACTATCTTTTGGCACTAATTGGCATTCCAGCAGCGACATTTATCTACACGCTTTTCTGGATTATCCTCTCTCAATTTGTCGCCAAATGGGTGCGTCAGCCAACAGCTCTATTACTGAAACAAAACGCTCTCGCTTCCTCATTTTTGCTATTAACATGGTATCGCATTTGGGATCTGAATCGAAACCCATTGCTTGGATTGCTTCTGCCGATGGTATTGGTATTTGTGACTAAAATCGGAATCATTGGAAGACAACTAAGAACACGAGATAGTGTAATACCAACTCCACCCGTTGCAAAAACCAATCAAAAGCAAGTCTACAAATCCATTACTGATAAGGTATCTGCCCATCCAATGTCTCGGATTTTTAAATACCTGATCCTACCCATTCTGATCTACTCACTAATTTATACTGGGCAGAGTTCTTCAACTATTGATTTATTTCATGAAGGGGAGCAATTAGCTCCCCTAAACGAAATGGTATATGGCCATATACCATTTCGAGATATCTACCTACAACATGGATTATTTCAGAATGCAGGGCTAGCTTGGTTGGGTGGAAAAATATTTGGTGTCTCCCTTGAAGGTGTCCGAAAAATGTCGCGCCTTTTAGGACCATCTGGTTACGTTGCAATGTACTTGCTCGGCACACAGCTTTTTCGTTTCGGTACCATACCATCCATCCTCCTAACTGTAATCATTTCATCCCAAGGAAATTGGGTAACAGCCAGACATAGCCTCGCGTTAATCAGTTTTGCTTGGGTTGCCAATTATCTGAAAACTCATCACTATGACGGACTATATGCCGGTTGGAACTCCCTAAAAACGACAGAACTACCCCCTTCGCCTTATTCAACTCAAAACGTAGAAAGTCATGTTCGGCAAAAGCTACAATACACTTTTAAATATAGCATCACCTTTGGTTGGAAACTCATCACGGCGGGTTTTTTTGCTAATCTAGCTTTCTGGTACAGTACTGAAATCGGGCTATATACACTTTCATCAATCAGCATATTCCTTCTAATCTATGGAATTCGACATCCCCTTCCAAAATCCAAGCAGTTATTACCACTAGGATGCTACAATATCGGCGCTTTAATTGGAAGCTTACCAATTTTAACCTATTTTACTTTCCATGGCGCATTGGACGATTTAATTACCAACACTTGGATTCAATGCAGATATCAAGTTTCGACTTGGGGACTACGCTTTCCATCGCTATCAAGCGTACTGGAACCACTAACTAACCCTGGAGTTCAAAATCAATGGTTAGTTTTCCTAAAAAGTGAAGGATTTGAGTGGTATCTTCCAATAGCCGTCTTCGTAGTAGTTGCCAGTTATTTGGTATACAGATCAACCCACAAAGAGCTGTGGGATAGTGAAGGTTGCACCCTGCTTTTCCTCACCCTTCTAGGCGGAGCAACTTTTTTCCGAACTGCTCTCGGTCGATCTGATGGAGGACACTTGATTTTCGGATCGACATTTTTATGGGTAATTGGTATCCTGATTATAGAACGTGGAATTGATCGGATCATCCGTCAAAAAACGAATCGAGTTTGGGTAACCCTCTTGATTGGTATTCTGAGTGTGGGCACGTCTTACTATTTACAAGAGGTACACCATCCACTACGTGCGTTCAACTCACGAGTGAATCAACTTATGAACCGAAACGTGAAATTAGTAGAAAAACACCCTATACTAAACAGAGTAGGTAGGGAAAATATACAAACCGATCAGGCAGAACACGTTGCTCGTGTCGTTGCCTATATTCAAAATCACACACAACCTAACGAGAGGATCTTTGACTTTACCAGCCAAGGCGCTTATTATTTCTTTGCTAACCGTCCAAGTGTCACACGATACCACCAAATCGCTTATGCATCAACACCTGACATGCAAATGGAAGTCATTTATGGTTTAGAGAATGACAAAACAAACTTAATAATATTTAAAACTGGTGGTTGGTTTGATAGAATCGATGGTATACCCAGTGAACAAAGACATCCGATTATCTCCCAATATATAAAAGAACATTATAAACTAGCAATCGACATCAGCGACACGCAAATTTTAAATCGCATGTAAATATGGAGTAGCATCATGTTCTTACTAAATCAAGTTGATAATACATTACGCCTAACGTGGCAAGATGAAATCATCATGGACTATAACTTTCCATCGGATGGATATCGACCATACTGGCATCCCCTCCGATTGCCAGACTCACCGATTTTAACGATGAACCAACCTGAAGACCACATACATCATCAAGGTATGTGGATGGCTTGGAAAATGGTTAATAACGTGAATTTCTGGGAACAGCCAGCTCCCGATGCAAATCCAGCTGGATACGGTCGAATTGTTCATCAGAAGATACAAGACCAATCAATTAATCAGAATGGGGCTTCTTTTACTACCGAAAATTCTTGGATTGATTGGTTAGGAACCAAACATCTTTCTGAAAATCGGACGACCTTTGTACATCCACCAACCGCGAACAATTTAGTTATTGATATCTCGTTTGATTTTCAGACGAACGATCAGGACGTGATCTTTGACTTAAAACGGGGAAAACCCGGTGGTGGAGGGCTTTTCTATAGTGGTCTAACCATCCGATTTGATAATATACTAACTCCAGGAAAAACCTTGGATGCTAACGGTCAAACTAATACCGACAAAATATTTGGTAATCAGAGTAGATGGTGCGGTTTGACNGGAGTTCATCCAGAAGACAATCAAGTTTATGGNGCTACAATAATTGATGCCTCCTCAAATCTTCGCCATCCAACAACATGGTGGGTGCGCAACACTAAAAACTATGGCTTATTACATCCATCACCAACCTATTACGAATCCATCACTCTCAGGAGAGATGAGGTTCTACAGTTTAAATATCGCGTGATTTTGCATCGTGGCGATATAAACACGGCGTTAGTAAATACGATCTCACAAAATTACTAAAATAAAAAAGGAGAGTTCTATGGCCAAAATGAAAGCTGGNATNATNGGATGTGGTGGACGAGGACGCGCGCATGCCCAAGGTTACCANGCATCAGATGATGTCGATATCGTTGCCTGTGCTGATCCAATTGAGGATAGCTGTAACAATTTTGCCGAAAGTTTTGGTGTACCAAGCACTTATCAGGACTACAAGGAAATGCTAGATCAAGAAGACCTTGATTTTGTCAGCGTTTGCACTTGGATTGAAATGCATACCGACATGATCGTCAATGCAGCCAACAGTGGTATCCAAGCCATCCATGCAGAAAAACCAATGGCGCCCACTTGGGGGGAATCTAAAAAACAGTATCAGGCCTGTCTTGATAATAATGTCATGATTACATTTTGTCATCAACGCCGATTTGGAGCCGAGTTCGTCAGAGCGAAGGAGTTAGCAAAAAATGGCACAATCGGTGATCTTGTTCGTGTTGAGGCATCCTGTGGTAATCTGCTAGATTGGGGTACTCACTGGTTCGANATGTTCTTCTTTTACAACAACGATGAACCAGTAGATTGGGTCATTGGTCAAATTGACGGNGCAGCAACCCATCGAGTGTTTGGCGTACCAGTTGAAAATTGTGGGTTATCCTGGATCCGCTGGAAAAATGGTTTGGAAGGCCTACTCGGTACAGGCGGTACTGGAGTAGCAGGTGCAGGAAACCGGCTTATCGGTACCCATGGTAGAATCGAGGTGCATGCAGCCGGCGTATCATTACGTGTACTAGCTCGAGGTGCATCCGATTGGGAAACAATGGATCCTCGAGGTGCTGTTCCTGAAGGTTATAATGACACAACACTATCGGTACTAAACCTGATAGAATGCGTCAAAACTGGTGAAGAACCAGAACTCAGCGGACGAAAAGCATTACAAGCAACCGAATTGATATTTGCTACCTACGAATCCAGTCGTCGTCGTCAAAAAATCAATTTACCGCTTGAAATCGAAGATTCACCGCTACTAAGCATGATCGAAAACGGGGATGTCGCATCACCTGATTAATGTTGAAGCCAAAGCCTGAAATACCTATTGAAGTCGACGGACAAAAAGTTGGCTTACGTTACTATTTCCTCGCGCCATTTAACACATCAGACCACACATCTGCCATCTTGTTTGTTCATGGAATTCGAACATCAGCAATGTACTTTCAACCTCTGGCTAAATGCTTAGCGCAGTACGGCTACCATGGTATTGCATTAGAGTATCCAGGATATGATAAAGAAAACTGGGGCGCTTCTTCCGTTCTAGAACCCTTCACGATTCCAGTATTCGCACATTACATTCACCAAGCCTTGAAAATGCTATCAAACAAATATAAAATCGGCTTGGAGAACTGGATTATCTGGGGGCACTCGATGGGCGGCGCAGTTGTCCATAACGCAGTAAAACAGTATCCAGCTACGTTCGGACGGACAGCCTATATTGTTTTAGAAGCTCCAGCTTTTGCGAACTACTTGACTTTTGGTACTAAAGCAGCAATTCATCTTGGTCAGTTGATGCGAAACTTGAAGTTAGGATCTATGATCGGATGCAGTATCATCCGAATCTATTACACAAGACGAGTGTTGCTGTCAGAGCCACTAAATTACCATAAATTTACGATTGAAGGTCATTGCGACTCGCATTATATCCTTGATGCTAACATAAATTCAATTCGCCACCCAGCTAACAATTTTGATGNANCTACCTTTGAATCGATTGGATTGAATAAACTCATCTGGATCTGGNGTACNGATGATATAATATTACATGCCCNGCCNCCAGATACGATTCCGAAAANTCAGCAGGTTCAACTAAAAACTTCNCANNACATTTCANNCACCGCGCCGAAACTGGTATGCGATGCTTTCCTATCTCGATTCAGCCCGTAGAAAACTGTTCTTATCAATGCAATATCACCAAGACCTAACCCTACATAATTGNAGATAGCAANTGATGCCGTNNCAGNTTTTTTTNGATCACGATATACTCTATTCNATCAACACAANATACAANAAGNGGNTTTCACGATGCAAAAAGGAAAATTGATGGGAATTGCAATTCGGAAAAANTCNCGTGCACCTATGNAATTGCTAGATACTGCAGATATTTCAATAGATCTAGGTATNGATGGCGACTTTCGAGGAAAGCACGAAAAACGTCAGGTGACCTTGTTATCTAAGGAAGATTGGGAAAATGCCTGTGCAGATTTAGGCGTTGAAATGCCCTGGACAACCAGAAGAGCTAATTTGCTGACTAAGGACATCTCNTTCGAAAATACAAAAGGTAGTCATTTGCATATAGGTGAAATTGTTCTTCAGGTCACTGGCGAGACCCAACCTTGCCACCGGATGGATGAAGCCTGCAATGGTTTACAAGACGCACTAACACCAGCTTGGCGAGGTGGTNTCCTTTGTCTAGTCGTCACAGGAGGCAAGATTCAAATTGGAGATTCTATCCACTTTAAATAAACATTTGGNTTCTTAAAGTGCACTGATGCATTCACTAGATACAATACCTCTTATCGAAATCACCCGGGGAACGATCACAGAAACGATCCATCGCGGGGCTATTGCTNTTGTNGATACTAAAGGAAANTTGCAATACGCTGCNGGNAACCCGAAACTGGTCACCTTTATGAGATCGGCAGCTAAACCTTTTCANNTGTTGCCGACCCTCGAATCCCAAGCTATCGAAGAGTTTAACCTANATCCATCCGAAATNTCAGTCATGTGTGCTTCNCATAGTGGTGAGGACTATCATCTCGAATTGNTCCGACAGATCCTTAAAAAAACTGGTTTGACAGAGGAGACACTCCAGTGCGGTCCACACCTACCCGGACACATACCAACCCAACGTGACATGATTCGGAGCTGTCAGCAACCAACTGCAATTCACTCCAACTGTTCAGGAAANCACACNGGTATGTTAATGGGNTGTCGGATTAAAGGATTTCCCATNGANGGATATCTAGACTTATCNCATCCAATTCAACAAGAAATTCTNCNTACNCTGGAGGAAGTNGGTGATATGTCGGCCANCGATATTGGAATNGCAATTGANGGNTGCGGTGTTCCAACTTTTGCATTACCTATCGATAAAATAGCCCTGCTCTTTTCACGTTTGGCTGATCCAGTCTTAATAACAAAATCCCAAAGGCAAAAAGGACTAAACNATATCCGTGACGCCATGATTGNCTATCCTGAAAATATGTCGGGATCAAATCGNTTTTGTGCTGCCTTGATGAAGCATTTTCCAAAACAGGTGGTGCTAAAATCGGGAGCAGCGGGTGTGTATGGTATTGGTCTACCTAATCAAGGANTGGGCATAGGTCTAAAAATTGAAAACGGGCTTGGTGAGCCNCGATACGCAGCNGTACTGACNGTACTTAGNAAATTAGACATCCTNCCTCAAGATGGTCTGGACCAACTCTGGCATCAGTTTTGTCCGCCAGTGAAGAACTACCGCCAACAAATCGTCGGTAGTTTTAGANCCGTATTCGAACTGATGANTTAAAANAACTTCCCANTTGAAATTGAACAATTTTTGAACAGTATTGTTCATTTACTTGACAATCNTCGTTCCAANCTCCACCGATCGTTCAATTNCCGCCCTCCTTAATTGNTTTTGGTATAACACTTGCTGTTCATTTACTTAAATTTAATAACACNNAAGNACTCAATAAAGAGGTTTTCCAAAATGNTTAAAATAAGGTCNATCCAATTTNTATTAATAGTATTGATGATGTCCAAATTTTCCCCNCCTTCTGTTGCNGCCTCCTATCATGAATTNAATAAGGAAGTATTAAGCTCAATTAATCGAGGACTCGAATGGTTGAAAACACAGCAGGANNANGATGGCTTCTTTCGCCATCATCCAGGNATCACAGCANTGGCTATTTCAGCATTTCTTAAGCATCCCGAAAATAAGTACCNAGAAGCCAATCATGCTTTCATACGTAACGCNATGTCGGGCTTGGTGAAANTACAACAAGCAAANGGAGCNATCTATAATGTCAATATGCAACCAGCACTGCCAAACTATAATACTTCCATTTCACTTATGGCACTTTCATCAGCAGAAAATCCAGCCTACGACGTAGTAATTAAAAAAGCGCAAAACTACATCAAAGGACTTCAAGTTCAAGACACAGACAGCGTTTACTTCGGAGGAATTGGTTATGGTAGCCGGGAAACAGTTAANGANCTGTCCAACTTGAACATCGCTTTACAAGCTCTAAAGGAAAGTGGTTTTGAAGACAAAAACACTTGGGACAACGCCATTAAATTTCTGGAAAGATGTCAAAATAGCAGTGAAACTAACAACCAAACTTGGGCAGGAAATGATGGTGGTTTTGTCTATACTCCCAACGGGGAAAGCAAAGCCGGCAAGGATGATCAAGGAAACCCAAAATCCTACTCCAGTATGACTTACGCCGGGCTATTGAGCTTCATCTACGCCAATGNCGATAAAACCGATCAACGTGTTCAATCAGCTATTAACTGGGTTAAGAGACATTTCACTGTTGAAGAAAATTATGGGATGGGAAAACANGGGCTTTTCTACAACTATCACACTATGGCTAAAGCTTTAAGCATTTACGGTCAAGATGAGATTATCGATGCCAAAGGAATTTCGCACAATTGGTATCAAGAACTAGCTGATAAGTTAATGGAAGAACAGAAACAAGAAGGTTTCTGGGTCAATGAATCAAGTCGCTGGATGGAACGCGATCCAGTTTTGGTAACAGCTTACGCCATTTTAGCCCTTGAGGCAGCTTACAAAAATTGACCTCAATCTTAAAAATGAATCAGCGAAATCACTCCATGCAGATCCATTTCCTCGCCGTATCAATATGGTTTTACTTGAGCATTTTGTGTATCAAAACGAATCTGACTTATGCTCAGACAAACAGCCCCCCTATTCAGATGAAGGAAGTGGCCGTTACTGCCGCCCGAGTTGAGAAGGATGTCTTTCGAACACCAAACGCCATTTCGGTTATCAGTCAACANCAGATNGGACGAATAAATGCTGGCGTTACTCCACNNTTNCTACGAGAAACAGTAGGTGTCTGGTCACAACAGACAACTGTTGGACAAGGATCCCCNTTACTCCGCGGCTTGACGGGATACCAAAATTTCATTCAAATTGATGGTGTTAGGTTAAATAATTCAACCTTTCGTTCTGGTCCCAACCAATACCTAGCCACAATTTCTCCAGATAATCTCGATCGAATCGAAGTTTTGCGTGGTCCTGGATCAATGCAATATGGGAGTGGTGCCATGGGGGGGGTTATCAGCCTTTTTACCAAAGATCCGACCTTGAACCAATCGACTAATAGGTGGAATATCACTCCACGGTTATCTGGCCGATTAGCCAGTGCTACCTCAGAACGGATTGGTCGAATCGAAGTGTTAGGTAGCCGGAAACGCTTGGGTTTTATTGCTGGTTTTTCTGCCAGAAGCTTTGGTAACATCAACGCCGGACGTGGTTATGACCTCCATTATAAGAATAGAAAGTTTGAAATTGTAACTGGCAAACCGGCAGGGGTGAAAATTTTTGATCAACCACCTAAAAACATTCCCGATAAATGGTTGATCGATACTGAAAAACCTCTGGGCTGGGCTGCTTATGACGGTAATACCAAGATAGCTTACCAGCTCGATAAAAACAGCACAATTAATTTAGCTTACCAACTCTGGCGTCAACCACAAACTCCTCGCTATGATAAGATTGCACCGGGTCAATACGATGAGTTTGACTTCAAACCACAAAACCGTGACTTGATCTACGTTACATACCTATCCAAAGAGATTGGATTAGCTGCTGACCAAGTCCAATTTACCGCATCCTACCATCGTCAGAAGGAAGGCCGAAGCGAAATAAAACATAACGCCACAGAACGTCGCCAACGATTCGACACGGTTAGTACCTTGGGAATCAGCACACAAATAGTCAGAACTCTAACCTCAAACCAACGAATTGTCACAGGTGGTGAATTCTATTTTGATAGTTTAAAAAGTCAAACCATCAAAACCGATTTAAAAACAGGTACTGAGCAGGTTGACCAGCAAAAAGGGAGATTTATCGACGGCTCACAATTCCGGGACGCCAACCTGTTTGTTCAAGACGAAATTGAACTGCATGACCGTGTTGAATTGACGATTGGGAGCCGGTTTACTTTCTTTCATACCAAGGCCGATTTGAGCATCCGCGAACCCAGCTTCGCTGAATACAACGAATCAGGAAATGCATTGACAGGAAATGTAGGACTTGTAGTCGGTTTAATAGATCAGTTGAACTTTGTCGCCAACGTGGCTACATCATTTAGAGCTCCAAGTCTGAACGACACAACGGCTGTTGAAGTAACTAATGAAGGAATTGATGCCCCAAGCCCTGGTATTGATTCAGAAAAGGGATGGACAGTTGAAAGCGGTCTTAAAGCACGTTCAACTCGGATAATNGGTTCNGTAACCTTCTTCCACAATCGAATCAATGACCTGGTCACCCGGGTNCCGATCGAGGAAGCCTACAGTGGTAAAATACTGCCAAAGCTTTATCGAGACCTTCAAAAAGACCATCCCGATACTGACATATTTATGTTTGATAATGTAGATGCCGTACAGATTCAGGGGATTGAAATCGCAGCTACTATTCCGATCCGTTCCGGATGGAGNGTTTTCGGAAACAGCGCNCTAACGCGCGGAAAAGTTCTACTAATCAACGGAAACTACCCAGCCAAAAATAAACCTTGGGAGAAACANATCCGTCGTGAGCCACCGCTGAATGGAGTTGCTGGTATCCGATGGATNAGACCAACCAACGGGTTCTGGGGAGAATTCTTTGTTCGCGGTGCTTCAAGTCAGAATAGGTTGAGCCTAGGGGACATTCGAGACCCACGTATNCCAGGAACAACNCGCGACACTGGTGAAATAGAGTTTGATGNCAACAACCGAGCANTTTCNCAAGGAACTCCGGGCTGGGTCACACTCAACCTGCGCGGNGGCATCCAGATATCCGGATATAGTCGGCTCACCATATCCTTAGAAAATCTACTNGATAAAAGGTATCGCGAACATGGTACNGGGNTTNACGCNCCAGGTCTTAANATAGTCNTTAGCATCAACAGCCAACTATAATGGAATTCGGCGAGTACTTTNAGGTGTGNNTNCCTTAATGNAGCCAATCTGATACNAGCATCATAAGTTTATCTATATTACTTCATATTGATTTGAGAATCTGATTTTTNACACTAAATTTATATTTTCAATCGCCACAGGAAATAACTCATGTACTTNACTCAGTTAAAATACCACGTGATAATGNCTCTAATGCTCTCCAGTATCTTTTTNCAATTCATACTAANTNTGCCTGCAGACGCAATTCCAGATTTTTCCATNTCTAAGGTGAACATTTACTTTTCAGNGGACAATCCNNTTGAAGGCGAATCTGTTATTATCACCGCTTANATAATGAATAANGGTAACGAAACACAAAAGGATATTGANATACGTTTCTTTGAGGCGNCACTCGANNATAGCGGATTACAAATTGGTAAAGGAGGTGTAATCGTTGGNCTCAGAACAGGNGAAGTTGGAAAAGTCGAGGCGAAATGGCGAGCGAAATCCGGACAGAATACTATATACGTNATCGTGGATCCTGATAATGTGATTGCAGAATCAAATGAAAAGAATAACCAGGCAGAAAAAAATATTACGGGCAAATCATTGAGGCTACCAAAACCAACATCAGAGCAAATCCAAAAAGCCATTAAAAACGGAACTGAATGGCTAAACAGCCAGCAAGGTGAGTTCGTTATATCTTGTCCTGATCGGCATAAAAGTCCATCATTCATGGAACTATGCATGATATGCCGCAAATCGCTCGAAGGNGGAGCAGTCGAGAAAGTGGACAACGAAAAAACTAAGGGGGGGTGGCTCCCGATAATAGGACCTGGCGGCACAGCACTCGCCCTCATGGCATTGTTGCATAGCGGAACACCAGAAGATGATCCAGCTGTGGTCGAAGGCCTTGATTATCTTTTGCACCATGCGCCTGTTCCCGATTGGAANCAATGGGATGACACTTACGATTTCGCCGTAGCCATTCTCGCACTAACAGCTACAGGGAATAAAGATAAATACTATAATCGTGTCGCCTTCGCAACCAACAGGATTCTTACAAAGCAACGCTACAAAGGTTGGGGGTATGGAGCGTTTCCAGATATGGCGCATATGCATTATGTGCTTTTAGCTCTGTACGCAGCGCAGAAATGGGAAATAAAAATCCCTGCAGATTCGCTAAAAAAAGCAGCGGAATGGATAAAAAGCATGCAAAGGGAGGATGGAGGATGGAGTTATGCTGGCATTGAAGTTACCAGTCCATGGGCGGAAACGTCCTACGGCAGCATGTCAATGACAGCATTAATGGGATTGAAAATTTGTGGTGTTCCACCAACTGCTCAGCATTTCCAGAGAGGATTAGAGTGGCTAANAANACATTACACNATTACCAGCAATCCTGGTGCATATGAGTGGCACTATTATTATCTATTGGCTTTACAACGTGCCTTAACAATTCCACCGAGCCAAGAAAAATCCGGGAAACACAATTGGTACGAAGAAGGTGCAGCTTACTTGTTAAGTCAGCAACAGCCAGACGGGAGNTGGAAATCTGGGGGGCAGGAAGAGCCGATTATGTCAACCTGTTTTTCAATCCTATTTTTGAGTAAAGCGATTCCATTTTAACGGTCAAATAATCGGGAGATATGAAATGAATTTTCTGAAATTACCTGCTATTTTCATATTAACAATGCTTGCAATTTGTAGCTTATCAAGCAAAAAACTATTAGCAGCAAAAAACGATGTGCTAAGTGTGTTTAAGGTAACACAGATTCCGACAATAGACGGAATAAGCGACGATTCAGTCTGGAGTCAGGCACCTGCTCTAATTGTTTCAGTCTATGAAGTTGTCGGCAAAGATAAAGGTAGAGAAAATTTCGTAACAATGAAGGCTATCTATAATCAAACTCATGTCTGCATCCTTGCTGAATGGCTAGATAAGACAAAAGACGATACCCATAAAAGCTGGGTTTGGAATGTTGAAAAAAAAACATATACGAAAGGGAAAGATTTAGAAGATGTATTCTCTATTTCTTTTCCAATTGAAGGGCAATTTACTGGGAATATGCTATCTCCAGTTGAATGTACATGGGATGTATGGCACTGGAAAGCCGCACGTACCAACCCATCCGGATACGCAATGGACAAACATCATATCCACACTTTTCGTCAACCAAAAGGTAAAGCCAAGCAGTTTCCAGCAACTAACAAACGGAAAATCTGGATTGCTCGTCCTGCAGATAAAGGAGATTCACCAACAGGGCATCAAAAAAAACCGAGTGCGTTTGAAGGAAATCGAGTCGATCAGTATCCACCTTCAGTTCCAACAGAAAGTCAAGCTGATGTTATTGCCAAAGGTATTTGGAATGATGGGAAATGGACACTAGAAATGTTGAGGGAAATGAACACAGGGTATGACGATGATGCTAACCTATCAACAAAAAAATTATATGACATAGCCATCGCAGTTTTTGACCATGAAGAACACGCCAAACACAACTCTTCGAAAATCATCAAAATGCGATTTGAAAGTGCTGAATAAACCAAAAGGTTATTAAGACTACCTTGCACCCAATAATCCAAATAGGTCATGGTCTCGCGGGAGCATCTTTTATTTCTGTCGCCCTTATCTGGAAATTTGGATTCGGGGAGATTCGGCATACGCTTAGCATTATTGGCGCAATATCAATTTTAGTTGCCAATTTATACTTTCTCAGATCTAAACAAATTATCAGATGGGGAAAAAAGCAAACATGGTTGAAATATCATCAAAGGGTTGCTTCCCTTGGATTGGCGTTGGTTTTTGTACATTCCGCAATTCAGCCGAATGCTTGGCATTCATGGGTAGCATTCTTACTAGCCTCAGCAAATTTTGGAACCGGAATGACTGTATCGTTCACAAAAGGGAAAATCCGAAAGAAGACACTGCTAATCCATTCATTACTAGCTCCTGTTCTATTGGTTAGTATAATCCTTCATGGAAGTAGCAAGTTAGACCATGACGATTTTTTTCCTTTGACTAAGGAACATGACGTCGCCTGTGTTAAATGCCATACTTCATCGGCCTATGAAACCTACACCTGTCTCTTGTGCCACGAGCACAATACGCGTGAAATTCAATTCGCTCATGAAGTGCATGGCGTAATTCCTTACAACCCGAAACCTCATGATTTAGAAAGCATTGCCAAATGTCTTGATTGTCATTTAACAAAGATAAACGATCGTGAATATGGCAGACGTCGCGCAAATTGGGATTACAACCCGTCTATCCAATAGAGGGAGCTTTGTAAAACCAAGCTAAACCTGATAAAATACAATCAAAATCAAACCTGCATATCATAAGGGAAAACTTTATGCTACGGAGTGCAGTATGTCTACTATTAATTATTTGTTTTTTATGGATAGATTCAGAAATCGGTTATAGCAAAGAAAAATGGATACACATCCCCAAAGAAAAAGCTCCTGATGCAAGGGTACTCCATACAGCGATCTGGGATGGACATCAGATGATTATATGGGGTGGAGTTAGTGACGGAGGAATTGACTTGAATACCGGTGGGCGATATGATCCGTCTACAGATACTTGGACATCTGTTACTACTGAAAAAGCTCCTGATATACGAGAAAACCATACAGCGATCTGGGATGGACATCAGATGATTATATGGGGCGGAATAGACGATAAAACTGGAGTACTTAACACCGGTGGGCGATACGATCCGTCTACAGATATCTGGACACCTATCGCAACCGAAAGCGTTCCAGAAGCTAGATATGTCCATACAGTAATATGGACCGGCACATATATGATTGTTTGGGGCGGATCAAACATTATAGATACTTTCAATGATGGCGGGCGATACGATCCGTCTACAGATATCTGGACGCCTATCGCAACCGAAGAATCATCTGAGACAAGAAGCAATCACACAGCAATCTGGGATGGCCACCAGATGATTATATGGGGCGGAACTGGTCGTAGCGATGTGCTTAATACCGGCGGGCGATACAATCCATCTACGGATACTTGGCTACCNNTCACAACTGAAGGTACGCCCACNCCACGGGTATTTCATACAGCAATCTGGGATGGNCANCAGATGATTATATGGGGNGGGGTNGGTAACGGAGGNGTTGGTTTGAATACNGGNGGGNGATANAANCCATCTACNGATACTTGGCTGCCTGTCACGACTGAAGGTAGTCCAGAATCCAGAAATGGCCATACAGCAATCTGGGATGACCACCAGATGATTATATGGGGTGGAGCGGACAATGAAGGCGTTTCAAATACAGGATCAAAATTTTCGGAATAAGGAGCAGACCAATGGATAAACCAAACATTCTCTTTATTCTTGCGGACGATCTAGGTTGGGGAGATGTGAGTTACCATAATTCAGAGATCCATACGCCAAACATAGACCGCCTAGTACAATCGGGTATAGAGCTAGACCAACATTACGTTTGTCCAATGTGTACACCAACCCGAGCAGCGTTGATGACCGGCAGACATCCAGGACGCTTTGGTCGACATGCAACATCCCCATCAAATCCACCAGTTTTGCCCGATGGATATGAAACTATTGCCACCTCTTTTCGGAATTGCGGTTATGATACTGGGCTTTTCGGAAAATGGCATTTGGGATCCAAACCAGAGTTTGGTCCTAACCATTATGGCTTCAACACATCCTACGGTAGTTTGGCTGGTGGAGTCGACCCTTATAACCATCGTTATAAACAGGGTGAGTATAGTTTCACCTGGCATCACAATGGTCAACTGATTGAGGAACAAGGACACGTAACAGATCTAATCGCTGACCAAGCAGTTAAGTGGATCGAAAGCCGAAAACAACCATGGTTCTGTTACGTCCCTTTCACCGCCGTCCATGTACCAATTAAAGCGCCACAGACATGGATTGATACTTACGAAGATAAGGTCTATGATAGTGATCCAAACCGAGATAGGTCATTCAAGATGTATTCAGCTTATACCAGCCAGATGGACCACGCTATCGGCCGATTTGTCGAATCATTAGAAAGAATGTGCGTACGTGAAAATACGATCATCGTTTTTTCATCAGATAATGGGGCTATTCCTAATGCGCCATTACACAGTTCGGATAAGTACCCCGGCCGACAAGAAGAGATGCCGCGTTTGGGAAGCAACCTACCTTTACGTGGTCAGAAAGCACAACTCTATGAAGGTGGAATCCGAACTCCGTCACTAATTAACTGGGTTGGGACACTCCCACCAAGAAAGGTAACGGAACCAATACACATTTCGGACTGGATGCCAACATTTACAAACCTGCTCGGCTACACGCCATTCCAAGATCCTATATGGGATGGGATGGATATTTGGAAAATTTTGACTGGGGAGGTTGGACAACTTCCGGAGAGACCAATATATTGGAACTTTCGAGGTAGAGATTATGCTCTTCGTTTAGGAAACTGGAAACTTATCAGCGATTCCAGAAATGAGGGTATTGAACTGTTCGATCTTGGTAATGACCCATACGAATCAAAAAATCTTGCACCCAATCAACCGAGCATTGCCAGAGACCTGAGCGCAATTATTCTAGAAGAACAGAAAAAAGATAACGTATCCAAGCGTTTCGATACTAATTGAAAATTATGGAATTTTCACCCGAACGGATATTCTTAAATATGGTGATGACTTTGGACGGTAAAATTACTANTCGTGATGGAGCGGGATCGAAATTTGCTAGTCAAGCAGACCAAGAAAGGATGTTGCAAATCCGGAGTGAAGCAGACGCAATTATCATTGGAGCAGGAACAGCTATTGCTGATAATCCAACCTTCGATCTACCAGCCGAATANCGAACAAATCGGGCGGACAAAANGATAGCTTCTAATCCAATAAAAGCCGTTATCAGTGGTCGCGGCAGTGTACCGTCAACACTAAAGATGTTTAATTCAAATGATTCACCCGCACTTGTATTTACTACGGACCAAATTAAATCAAATCAGTACAACGACCTACACAAAGTTGCTGAGATCCATGTAGTTGGCAAATCGGAAGTCGATTTCACACGAATCGTTGAAATCCTAACAAAAGAATACGACGTAAAGCAACTGCTTATAGAAGGTGGGGGGCAAGTTAATTTCGCTGCTTTCAAAGCGGGAATAGTTAATGAAGTGTTCTTAACACTAAGCCCGAAGATTGCGGGTGGTAATATACAAACTATGGTTGAGGGTACAGGCTTTGATTTCGATAGTTTAGTTGAGCTAGAACTTCTGAATTTTCAAACAGTTGCCAGTGAGGTTTTTCTCCATTACCGTGTAATAAAAAAAACAGATACTGACTAAAGACCTAGTACTTCATTTGTCATTTGATAACAAATTTGGAAATCACGCTGAGTTCAATACTATTTATGAAAGGGGAAATTGAGAAATCAAAATATACAACTACGCGCTAAGTATCGAGACAATATAGAAAGATAAAAAGTATAATTAGGTAATCAATATCTATTTAAAAACTCAGACGCCCCCTTAATAGCACCCCATGTTGCAGTCAGTTTACGTTTGGCAGAAACAGTCGCAATTTTGTCCAACCCATCCTTCACTAAAAGATTAATATCATCTTTACTTAAAGCAACGTTAAAAACTGCTAACTCATCGATAATAGCATTGCTTTTATATCCTAAACCAGCATAACTCCCGATGATTATAGGCCAATCACTTTCCGTTATCTTCCCTTCTTGACCCTGTTCACTTTCCATTTTACCATCTACGAATATAGAGAGTTTCTTTCCATCGAAAACACCTGCCACATGGTACCACGTGTCCTTTTTTAACACAGGTGACGCTGGCCCACAAGTATGACCGTTTGTCGATATAATGCCAAATTTAGCTTGAGTCGGTCCACCTCCACAACCAGTTGACAAAAAATAATTCCCATCACCACCGCCATCTTGCGATTTACTAAGAATCCCCGCATCTTTAAATTGTATCCAATTTACCATCGCTACTATGGTGATTTCATCAACGATATCTAAACTCGAATTGTCAGCTACCTCAACATAAGTACCACCATCAAGTTCCAGTGCACGGCCAAACTTCCCTGCCACCCATTTCGGATTACCTGTTATTTTACCATCATTACCATTAGTAGAAGAGTCCTTCACATCTTTACCTTTACCCTCATCAAAAAGCCAAGCAGCCACCATGTTCTCAGTCTTAATTTTTGCTTCACTCGCCGTAGCTAAAAGTATCAAATCAATGACAAAAAATGTGAGACAAGCCAATACAAATTGATTAATAATTGTGCCTTTCATATAACACACCTTCATTAAAATATTTGGACGAACCTAAGAACAGAAAAATTACTGCACTATATCTAAACCATAGGACTAAGTCAAGTGTATACTAGTTTTGAAGTACCAATCAAGCCCACGCAAACTATTCATGCCCCTTGCTGTTTGACTAATTACTTGACATACTCTTTGAAGGTTTTATATGCTCTGAATTATAAGGGAGGTACATGATGGGAATAGTTAGTTTGACTCAAAAACTGATTAGCTACAATACAATTAGCCACTATAGCAATTTGGAGGTAATCGATTTTATCCAGCACTCAATGGAAAAAATCGATTGTAATGTAGAACGAATAGAGTATACAGACAAAAATGGAGTAGCCAAAGCAAATATTATCGGCCAAAAAGGAAACGTTAGTAACGATCAAAAAAAAGGTATAGCACTCATGGGACACATCGACACAGTTCCCGCTAGCGGGTGGGATTTAGACCCATTTGAAGGGAAGGTCAGTGAAAACAAACTTTATGGGCGTGGAAGTTGTGATATGAAAGGAAGTGTTGCCTGCATGCTTGAAGTTATTTCCAGATATTCGGCCAATGATCTAAAGTCACCTCTTTATCTGGTTGTCACCGCTGACGAAGAAGTTGGAAGTACCGGAGCACAAATAGTAGCTGAAAAGTCAGAGATGTTTAATAACAATTTCCCACGCTTCGGAATCATCGGTGAACCGACTATGCTCAAGGTCATTCGCGCTCATAAAGGGGTAATTCAATTTATCGTTAGGTCTCATGGCCGTTTTGGACATAGCAGCACAGGTGAAGGAGAAAACGCAAATTTAAAGATGATTCCTTTTCTGAACAAGATGAGAGAAATTCATAATACATTAGCATCAGACACTCAGCATTTTAACTATGACTTCGACCCTCCATTTTCAGACTGGAACATTACCATAAGTGACGGTGAAACAGCAGCAAACGTCACGCCAGCGTCCAGTACCTGTACAATTACCTACCGTCCAATGCCAGGTCAGAACCCGCAGCATTGGTTAAAATTAGCAAAACAACATGCCGATAAATACGATCTGGAAATGGAGATACTCTGCTGGCGTGATCCAATGATAACCTCAGTCAATTCGGACCTAGTACAATCAGCTCTCGATATTACGGAAACACACCAAGCATTAACTGTTCCATATGGAACAGATGGTGTTATCTTTGGTAAATACATGGATCTAGTTGTAGTTGGCCCTGGTAGCATCTCGCAGGCACATACAATCGATGAATGGATAGAACTTGATCAACTAGAAAAAGGCATAAACGTTTTTAGCAAATTTGTCGATAGGTTCTGTTGCACCTAACTTATCCAGCTAATTGGAATATAGCCTCTAAACCCTTAGATAGATCTTTAAGTTCTTGGACCTCAAGGTCAGTTAGAGGTTTAAAATCTAAAGCAATTTTAGTAGCCCAGTCGAAAAATTGTAGTTCTCCAGGTGGGATTGCTGCCGTTATTGGCTGAGAAAGCGTAAAGCGAAGTGCTAACCGTGCTTCTTCTTCATTTTCTACCGGTGTATACCAACACTTGGGGAATTGTGATCGGTCAGCTCCTTCAGCCCACTTACTACGTGCCATAGCTTTTAATGCTAATCTCCCAACACCTTTTTCCTCAGCTTTTTTGACCACACCAGGCCCAAAGTTTTCTTGAAAATAATTGACCCAGTTAATCGGAAACAACACACTATCGAAATCAAATTGGTCCATCAATTTTTCCGCAATTTCTGCAGAATGGGCGGAAAAACCAATGTATCGAATTAGGCCTTGATCGCGAGCTGCAATAAAAGCGTCCAAGGCACCATCTGGTTTGGTTACCTCCTCTAGGTCTTCCTGGGTTGTCATTGCATGCAGTTGGTAAAGATCAAAGTGATTCGTCCTAAGTCTTTTTAACGATCGGTGTAGTTCTTGCTCTACCCCTTTTTTGCTTCGCTCTGTTGTTTTACAGGCAAGAAAAACCTGATTCCTGATTCCTTCCAGCGCAGGGCCGAGTCGCTCTTCAGCATCACCATAAGTTGGAGCGACATCAAAGTAATTTATTCCTTGATCACAAGCAGACCGTACACGTCGATTGGCTTCTGACTGATCAACATTGGAAACCAAAATTCCACCTAATCCTATAATTGATAGTTGTTCCTCAGTTTTTCCCAATTTTCTTTTCTGCATTTTATCTGTCCTTAATTTCCTGATATCAATTCAATATTCAGTCACAACATTGGTGAAGGTATTAGCTAAACTTGGAAAATTACTATATCGGATCGCTAGCACTTTGACTTCGATCCCAAACCGAAATATCCAATCGATTTCAGGATCTCTTGAATCTGTATGAGAAGGTATTACTTACAGCCACATAGTAGTAAATACATAAAGCCTTGTCAAGAATCCATTTGATTATAGAGTTTATACAGGACAAAATGGCGATCCCCGGCAATTTGATACTACCGGGAATCTATTTTCCCAGCCACAATAACAGCATGGAATATTACTTTGCCGGTAGTCAGTTATTTCAAGGTTGGATTATCGGACTCAGTTTAGTCATATAAGTTCACAGTCCATGATTATGGGTTGGTTTTGTATCATAAGTACTGTTCACCTGTTGGGGAATTTTCTATCAGACCCACACAATGGCATTCTGTCGGAAACCTTGCGTTTCCCGTTTGAACTATACTATACTGGATTCATCGGTAATATCGTTATGTTTGCAAAAAGTTTTCTCGCCGCCATATTACTAACTACTTACTACAGTACGAGACGTGATGAATCTTAACTATATAAAATATCTAAAGTATAAAATCGATAATCCTAGCAAAGGGGAACTTAATGAATATTACAGACAGTACTCCCAAAATCTTTCATATAGCTAGTTTATGGACCTTATCCGGTTATGGTGATAGTAATGGCGAGTGGTCAATTGAAAAGAAAATAGATCTTATTAAAGAGGCCGGGTTTGATGGTTTCGCCGGACGAGTTCCACAGGTAACAAAGGAACTTGTTGATAAACATAACCTTCTTTTCGCAGCCATTGTTGATATTGGAGAAGAGAGTGATATCGAGTCGGAACTTCGGGCAATCAAGGAGGTTGGGGCAGCTTGCGTGAATGTGCAAATGTTGGACCACGACACACCAACGGAAGTTGCAGTCCCCCTTGCTTGTGAAGTAATGAAGGCCGCATCTAAAATGGATATGGATGTGGGAATTGAAGTTCATCGAGATACCTGTACGGAAACACCAGAAAAGACATATGCCTTAGCTGAAGGATACGAACAGAGAGAAAACCAACCGCTAAAGATTACCTGGGACTTTTCCCACCCGGCAATTATTAAACACATTTCTCCCCCATACTGG
>NZUQ01000039.1 GCA_002697225.1 Candidatus Poribacteria bacterium | reverse complement strand
GGCGTAGCACATGCTGTAAGCTCGCTGGGAGGAACAGATTTTCAAGACTACGCATTTAAAGCCGCCAAGTGTATTGGCACCAATTACAAGACCTTTCCTGACACACATGGATCAGCCATCCTCGGTATGGGATGGACGGCATTGGGTGCCGCGGTTGACAAAGCTTCCTTCCGCAACCTCATGGACAATCACATCTGGTACTTCAGCCTAGCTCATTGCCCAAATGGAACCTTCTACTTTCAACCGAATCGCGATCCAAACGCTCAGGACTACCACGCTGCGCCACGTTTGAGTGCTTCAGCTGTCATAGCGCTGATCCTATCGATCAAGCATAAGTCCCTCCGAATTATGGGTGCGAAAGACGAATAGTAACTTTATTTATATCCTCAGAAAATGTCAGGAACAATGAATGAGTTTTTCAATGGCCAATTGGTATAATACAGCGAAAACCAACAAGATTAAATTTCCAGCTTGGCGGTCTAGAATCACGAAAACTGACACGTATAAAAGCTGGAAATGTTTCGAAGCTACCCCCACGACTGACTCTTTCCGTGCTAATCAACTTATAGTCAGATAATATCTCTTCTAACAGAAGTTCACCTGCCAATGGATTAACCCGGCCACTCTTAGAATAGAAATCACCCCGAAACTCATCTACACACCATTCCCAGACATTTCCAGCCATATCATGCAAACCATATCCATTCGGCTCGTACACACCACCTACTGTTGTTTGTTTAATTGTATTACCATAATTTGCTTCCTCCAAATCAGGCTCTTCATTCCCCCAAACATAGGTATTGTGGATCAGACCACCACGTGCAGCATACTCCCACTCAGCTTCTGTTGGTAAACGCTTGCCTGCCCACTCAGCGTACGACATAGCATCATACCAATTAACCTCTATCATGGGATGATCGTCCGTAGGTGAATAACGCTCTACATTTTTCCAGACCGGCGGGTTATAATCGGTCTCCTCTATGAACAGCTTGTATTGTCCCACAGTAATCTCATTCACATCCATGTAGAACGAACCTACCGAAACTGGATGAGTAGGAAACTCCTCCGGACTCTGATTCGATCCCATGTCAAACTCTCCACCACGAATAAAACGCATTACAGATCCATCTTTTAACCAGACAATTTCCTGATCCCCTCGAATCTCGTAACTAATTGAATTTTCTTCCACCGGAGGTCTGATTAAGCCTTCCTTATCTATAGGCACTTCCTCAAATATCTCATCTTCCAATATCTCATCTTCCTTTTCAATATCAAAGCCATCATCTCCAGTAACCCTTGCCACATAATCTACACCGAGCACATGGGGCATATCAATACCAGCATACCAAATAATGTGCTTATCAAAACCACTTGATATATTCAGTCCAACATCACCACTAAAACTCTCCGCTGGCACATTGAAAGTCTCACCGCCATCTGATGACATCTCAATAGCAATGGTCATCAAATCACCATCCAGGTCTTCAAGATCATACAAAATTTCAACAAGCGTCGTATTCGGAACTTGTTGAACTCGAGCATTAGTAATAATTGGAGGAACATTAGCGTTGTCCAAAGATGGCTCTTCAATCCTTCCATCAATTGTCCAGGTTATCAGCCGAACTCGGTGCTCATTATGAATGCCTCCTGTTCGTGCGCCAATACCCGATCTGATGTTTGACATCCGGCTTTTATACTTTGGATCTAGGTAAGAAATTTTGAGCTCGCGATCTAAGTAAATGTAAAAGAATCCATGTCGAAATTCGACTTGAAAGTTACGCCAACTCGCACTGGCAATACCTAGTTCCTGAATAGGAGAAATTAGATCCACACCATCATATTTCAAATGAATGGCATTCGTATACTCATTGTAATTAATCGAGTATTGACGCTTGGCATCATTCTCTGAAGTCGGTGTCCCTCGCGACCAGACATAAATATAAAGCGCTTGACCGCCTCGACCACCACCAATCCAAAATTCTCCTTCTACTTTCCACCATTCTCCTAGCCTCAATCTTCTAAATTCAAGCTGTCCGCTTAAACCGTAATCCAAGGGGGTAAGTTGAATATAGTTACTCACCGATTGAGCATCTCCTTTTAGCGTTTCGACATACGCATAGCTTAACCGTGTCAAAACCATGAAAGTCCCACAGGCTAAGATCACGATAAATACAAACCGAGACACACTTCCGCACAGCACCATACAAATACCCAGCAGAATATGCATCAGTCGTTTTTTCAGACCCTTTAAAGACGCTAACATATTAAAAACCATCAAAACCGAGAACATCAACGACTGAACTGTGCGGTCGAACCAAGTAGATCTTACTATCATCTGGCAGGACAGCAACCCCATAAGAGTTAGAATTAATTGGTATAGTTTCTTCGATCACTCGCCACTCTTGACCAGTCCGAGAAATTATTGAAACAGCACTATGTCCTTGATTAACAACATAAAGCAACCCAGATTCGCTTATAGTCGCTCGAACTGGGCGCAGACCAATGGAGAGAGTCTTAATCACAGTTTGCGTTACTGTATCGACGATACTGATGTTACTGCTTGAATTATTAATAACATACAGATACTGCTCGCCATCCGAAATNAGATCTATTGGTTGGTGTCCAATATTCTGGATTGTATTAGTTACCTGCCCAAGTTCTGTATCAATAACAGCGACACCATGATCAGAAGAAAAGTACAGATGGGTTCTGACAAGTGCCAGACGGTTTGGCATTCCCTTGACTTCAATTTCAGTGATAGTATTCTGNTTTATTAAATTAATCACAGAAATGGTACGGGATAAACTATTAGCAACATAAAGAGTATTGTGTATAGGATCAACAGCAACATCAACGGGACGTTTGCCAACCACNACCTTTTTTGACCGGCTAAAGCTGGGATCAACAATCGAAACGGTATCTGGTACCATGTCATCAGCACGTGCACGAACCATCCACTCCGGTTCAAAAATGCTATTAACCACGTATATTTCACCAGTAATAGGATTAAGATCAAGTCCAATCGGTTCAAAACCATCACTGGATAAATCGAGCGTAGTCAACACTTTATCTGTATCGGTACGAATCTTTGTAATACTGTTGCCTTGCGTGTTAGTAATATATGCNAACATACCATCAGAAGAAAGGATTATTTCAGCAGGGAAATCAAAATCTCCGCTTTCTATCGTTCGAGTGAGTTTCGGTAATGGAGTTAACCAGACCGTTTTTTCCACGACCGCACTATCCGTGATGTTAACTCGAAGACTATAGTCCTGATCAATATATCCTTCCACTTCAACTTTGTCATTTATAACTAGCTGTTTGAAATTCTTCAGCTCTACCATACCAGCAAAATCAGTTACCCCATCCAATGTAAAGGCATCTCTAATAGGAATACGACTACGAACATCTCGAACAATCACACGAATATCAGGTAACACATGAACGGTAACTGGAATTATAATCCTAGCCTCATCAGCTTTTTCTGCAAGAATTGCAAGTTGCGTACCATTCACTCCCTGTAACATTTCTTGACGACTAATAGTGATTTGAACCTCAACCCTATCATCTGAAATAGTGCCTTTTGCTGGTGTTGCAAAAACCCACTTAGCTTCCGGTNTNAAACCCCAATCAACTGGGCCATACCCATCTCTGGAAAGAATAATTGTTTTTGTGTCAATGTACGCNCTGAAATCGAGTCTTTTGGGANTCGTCAAGATGCGAGGNTTTCTGACAAACATACCAACNATCACTGTTCTCACCTCGACATTTGTCTCTATCGATACCGGTATTTTATATTCACCAGGTTCCGCCAAATTGCGATCTGCTCTAAGGTTAATCACGGAGGATCTACTACCTTTCGTAATACCTTGTTGTGGATCGGCTTCTAACCAATCTGTCAATGGGAATTTAAGCTTCCACGACAACTCACCAGTACCATTATTTTTAATGATTAAATCCGTAACTCGAAGTTCTGANCCAAAATCAATACTTTCAGAAGAAACCTGTAACTTAGGTTGCATAGGAACAACNAATATAAACTCGACTCTAGCAGTACCACCGTTACTCATNACCTGAATCACCTGTTTGTAACGACCAGGTGCATTNAGTTGGGATCGGTCAATACGAATATTGACAACTGAGGGAATTTGGCGNGTTATACCCTCAAGGGGNTTTAAAGACAACCATGTTTGCGTAGCCGAAATTNTCCATTTCAGTANTCCTTCACCAATATTTTCTATATGCAGTGTCNCACTATCTCGATCANNTCCAAAATCAATTTNCCTGGACGATATATCTAACAAAGCCGCTTTACTAGTTACATTTATTTCTACCTTCTGGCTCCCTCCATTAGACGTAACATGCAAAGTCTTTGATAGTTGATGAGACTCTAATACTTCTTGATCTATAACAATATTGACAACTGCGTTACTGTTCGTGATTTTCCCTTGAGTCGGGAAAATTGTGAGCCAATCTAACTCTGGATTAGTGATGGACCATGATAGTTCACCCGTACCTCCATTAGTAATGGTTACAACCTTATGAGTTTCATTTCCCTCAAATATAACAACATTATCTATAATATTTATTACCGGTTGCAACCGGATCAGCTGAATATCTGCGTTGACGGGTTCTCCTAAACCAACTGGAATCTGTACACTTAAAGCTTGGTACCCCTCAACTTCAGTTGTAACAGTATATATCCCTGGTGTTAGTTTCCTTGTAAATCGGAATATCCCCTGCTCGTCACTTCTGACTACCTCATCTACTTGGACTATTGTCAAACTGGCGTATGGAATTGGTCCAGAGTTGTTTATATCTACGACTTTGCCAAATATCGTTTGAGAGCCCTCTTTTTCGAGCACAATATCATTGGATAAAATTTTGTCGATAATTTTGACTCGTGCACGATAAATATTATAGCCGACCTTGGTAACACTAATCTGGTATATCCCACTAGCAATACCACCAATAAAAAACCAACCCATATTATCCGCCACAATGGATTGGTTTTCAGAACCATCTATACTTACAACAGCTGACGAGATTGGCTGACCATTCTCACCAACTATAACCCCCTCAATGCCAAATTCAAGCTTATCTTGACTACATCCCATACCAAAGCTCAGCAACCACAAAATAATCAAATAAGTAAGATTTCTAATTACATACCTCACTATTTCACAATGACTAGCTGACATATTTGAATGACTTCATTTGCAGTGAATTTTATATAATAGATGCCATTCGCCACTCGCTCCCCATTGTCGCTGCGTCCATTCCAAGATAGTGCCNTTGACCTATCACGATAGTGNCCAGCTGCCTGATGACCTAAATNAANCCTCTTAATAATGTGACCCGTAATATTATAAATTTCAATAGTGACNTNGGCATCTATTGCTAGATCATATGGAATCCAAGTTTCAGGGTTAAATGGGTTGGGATAATTTTGNCGTAACTGTGTTCGTTGTGGAACCAAGAGAGTTTCGAGAATTTCAATCGCGTACATCGTTCGGTTATCTGNTAATCGTTTGAGGGCANTGACAGATGAACGGATAGCANCTTGATTAAGGTTCTTGANAATACNAAGTTGTGGATCTAAGACAGATGGGGAGGCAGACACATTTTGCCCTAGATTCGATGCAACCTGCATCAAATCAAAAATGTTAACCACCCCNTCACGATTTACATCCTCCATTANCCCTTGTGNAACTCGACCAAACATAGAAGCAACTTGAACAAGGTCAAGNACATCAATTTCACTATCCTTGTTGACGTCAAGAGCCAAAACTATTATCTGATTAGAGCNCGTTACATTTNTAACACCATCTATGGTGAAGTGCACAACAGGCTTATCAAGAAGAGGGANTCCTCTCACAAACGTCGTCAACACAATGGTCTGTGGATGGATCGAACTCATTNTGGCTACCGTCTTCCCTTCGTTATCAGTCAAAGATGGTATTGTGACTGTAACTTTATNACTCGGANGAATTGNGACTTTTCTGTCTGACAGAGGAAATCCACGATCATCAAACAANGTCACATTAATNGTCNCAGTCGATTTCCCATCGGCAGCAATATTAGNGGACGGNTCTACTGATACAATTGATTTTGATATNGACACTTTTCGTTGAATAAGCGAGATCTTCGATGTAGCAATTTTGCCATCTTCNGTCTCCNCCGAAATAATGGCGTCACCAANTACCAAAGGAGATATAAACTGTGCNCGATATACTTTCTCNTCATGGTTGAATACAGGCGCATCAATTGTACCGAGGCTAGCAGACAATTTAACNAGCTCATCTGTGATCNACTGATTATCTTGATCAAATAATTGAATAGTAATTGTTGCGGTATTAGCGCCATTNGCAACCAAGGTTTTTGGATTAGTAGTTAACCGAATNACTGTCACTTTGGGTTCAACATACTGAAANCCATCCTCAAGGATCACAATCATCCCTCCCGGATTAATAACAGCNACGTCGACAGATGCTTGAAGACTNCTTGGTGTCTTGAGGACAATCTCTGTATCAGATTTCACAACTATANCTAAACCATAGTTCTCTCCTAGTTTCACCGCAGTTCGNCCAACNACAAAGNTGGAGCCGAGAACAGTGATTTCTCTTCCCCCAAAGAACGTACCTTCAGATGGTGATACAGATTCAATTGTTGGAGTAAGACGCGTATCAAANGTAAACGGATCTGTCAATACATACCCAATTTCTGCCTCTAAAGACGGNAAAAACACAACAATTAGTAATCCAAAATGAATCAGTAAAACTAGAAAACGAATCCAATTGCTCATAATCTATCGATGGAAATCTTTTTGTTATTCAATTCTNAATTATCTTAAACTGNTAANATGGATTTAATTTCATCTTANNTATAAATAATCCTCAAAACAGGTAACCACATAATGTTGNNTTCTCCGAATTCAAAGTTCTCTCGTTGGNATATTGTAACNAATTCAACCTATGTTACAACAAAAAAGCCCNCNAGTCCATTCTCTNGNTAGAGAATGGACTNGNGGGCTTTAGTGAGAAATCAACAATGAGTAGTTTGTTGATAGATGTATTANTAACTTCNAGCAATACATAAAGTCAAAATTATTTCATGGAACTAAANAGACAATTTTCGTAATAAGCTACATTATTNTTTTTGAGGTACCTAGTTCATCNACCAAAACGGACTTGNGACAAATTAAAGTTGTTTGGTTATCCAAGTAATCTATCCTAAAANATTGAAGNACTAAATGTTTTTTGCGTCCNCTTGCTACCATNTGCTGTATTGTGATATNATTTCNTCACAAACAATTNCAACTATTAACGGAGAAAATCGGCATGGCTGTTTTTCTACATACACGTGTACGTGTTAGCGACTTAGATAANTCGATTAAATGGTATCAAGACCTCTTAGGATTTCGAGTGCTTAGCCGNAGCGACAAATCACCGGACGGCAATCAAATTGTTCACCTCGAACTNCCCGGCAACTCACATCATTTAGAGNTCACATANTCTGACGATTACNAGCTCAATGTACCGGAAGANCTNATGCACTTTGCCATNGGTGTCCCAGACCTGATAGCCTTCTGCGACGAATTGGAACAAAAAGGCATTGAGATTTGGCCTGATGATTGGCGTGAAACCTTTCCNNAAGGCCGAAAGATGGCATTCATTGATGACCCTGATGGATACGAAATTGAGCTACTAGAACGAGTTGAAGAAGATNCTGATGGNTANGAAAAAGAATTGTCATAAGTCATAGACATACATCTGATGACATTTAGATCAACTAATCCAGTTANTCTTGNGAAGTTGCTTACCGAGCANNAAAATCAGANTTCAGCTGATATTGACCTTAAATCGACAGCTGAAATTNTACNGATTTTTCATCAGGAAGATCGTACAGCACTAGCAGCAGTTGAAGCAGAAACTGATGCAATTGTCACAGTTGTAGAAGCAATCACAGAAACTTTTAGCTCCGGTGGTCGGCTATTTTATATTGGCGCTGGCACCAGTGGACGATTGGGAGTCCTAGACGCCTCGGAGTGTCCACCAACCTTTGGCTCAGCCCCTGATATGGTACAGGGAATCATCGCAGGTGGAGATGTTGCCTTGCGGAATTCTATTGAGGCAGAAGAAGATCAAGATGAAACTGGAGCGAGAGCGATCCGTGAGCACAATGTTACTGACCTTGACCTTGTCATTGGTATTGCCAGCAGTGGCCGAACACCATACGTCCTCGGAGGTGTTATGGAAGCCAAAAAGATCGGCGCCAAAACAGCGATAATCTGCTGTACACCACCAAACAACGACGTTCAGGAGATAGCGGATTACATCATCGCACCGATCGTAGGACCTGAAATTATCGCAGGATCGACACGACTCAAGTCAGGCACAGCAACCAAGCTAGTTCTGAACATTCTGACAACCGCTTCCATGATTCAACAGGGCAAAGTCTATGGCAACTTGATGGTGGATGTTAAGGCTTCAAACCGAAAGATGACGGACCGGGCACTGCGGATCATCATGGACATTACAGAATGCAATTTGGCAACTGCTAAGCAGAAACTAATAGAAGCCGACGGTCGGGCAAAAGTCGCAATCATCATGATCACCAAAAAACTTAATAAAAAAAACGCCATGCAACTCCTTAGAAATCATAACGGGTTTCTCCGACCGGCACTTCATCATTGAGACTTTACATTAACCAACCGGTATCGTGTGCGATCAATAATCTGTATTTCTTCTATGCTTAATTCTTTGATCTGTTTCAACTCCTGATCAGTCGAACGGACTTGTGGATAACGGTTAAGATACCTTTTCATCAACAACGTCCAAGGCATAGACGTCCAGTCAGGGTCGCCATTTGATTCAGGATTCCATATGCTTAGATCTTCTTGTAGGTCATATCTCGTGAGGTATAAACTCGGGTTAAGTCTGTAATTTTGGAGAATACTTCTGCTATCGACCAGTGAAAATACTTGCCAATCCTCCGGAATTCGGAATGAGCCTTCACTCATTTCCGTGTCCCTATCGCTGAGATCCGTCCAGACACTACCGGGAGATTTATCAATACCTAGTTTAGGAGGCTCATAAGATGTCATAGTCTTTGGCGAATTGCTTTTTCGATCTTCCACGATTTTCTGGCGCACCTGTTCTAAATGCTTCATGTAAAAGATGAAAACAGCAAGAATAACAGCTGAAGCCAGAAAGATCTGCAACACACGACCTACACTTAATTTCATGACATAGCCTCACCACAACTTTTTTCTACAAGAAAGGAAAAATAAATTGACAATTGCATATTTTGATTGTTTCTCCGGAATTAGCGGAGACATGATCTTAGGTGCACTAGTAGATCTTGGTATTGAGCCAGGTTCTCTAGCCAATGAATTAGACAAGTTAAACCTTGATGAATTTACTATTGATTTCAAAAAAGTAACCAGACACAGCATTGCCGCTACACACGCAGTAGTTGAAGAACGCAACCCAGATCAGAAACGACACAATAACCACCATCATGACAACACTGCTAACCACTATAGCCACCACCGCCATCTCTCCGATATCTTTGCGATTCTTGATCAAAGCTGTCTTCAAGCTGACATCATCCACCAATCCAAACAGATTTTCGACAAGTTGGCTGAAGCAGAAGCTAAAGTCCATGATACCTCAAAGGAGCAGGTTCATCTACACGAAGTCAGCGGAGTTGATTCTATCGTTGATATCGTCGGCGCCGTTATCGGTTTGAAGCTACTTGGAATCGAAAAAATCTACGCCTCACCAATTTCGCTTGGTACTGGCTTTGTTACTTGCGATCATGGCAAAATGCCGGTGCCTGTCCCAGGAACAATGGAAATACTGAAGGACATCCCGGTTCGTCCGACAGAAATTCGAAAAGAACTAACAACCCCAACAGGTGCAGCTGTTATCAGCAGCTTAGCAGAAGATTTCGGTCCAATGCCGCAAATGGTTATCAAGCAGATAGGCTACGGTGCAGGTACACGCGACTTAACTGAAGTCCCTAACCTTCTGCGAATCGTTCTCGGTCAGGAAAATAACACTGATCAAGATGAAGTTTATATTATCGAAACAAACATAGACGATAATTCACCAGAAATCATTGGCCATGTAATGGAAAAACTGTTTAATACAGGAGCTCTTGATGTTTTTCTAACACCAATCTTCATGAAGAAAAACCGGCCCGGGATCAAGCTAAGTGTTATTTGCAATTTACATGATTGTGACGATATGGTCTCAATCATTCTAAATGAAACAACGACTTTCGGTATAAGACGTTACAAAGTTAATCGTGATAAGCTATCACGTGACTTGATCGAAATTGAAACTAAATGGGGTACAATACAAGCTAAACGAGGATTTATGAAAGACAAACATATCAAGACTATACCAGAGTTCGAGGATTGCAAAAAAATTGCGGTAGAAAACGACATCCCCATTAGAGAAGTTTATGAAACAGCCATCCACATCCACCAGAAGAGTTAACAACTGCAAGTCTTTAGCACAAATAACCCTATTTAAAGCGTCTACCCTAAGGTTACACCGCATAACCAACTCAAAATCCCGCGAGATAACATAATTAAATTGCACACTAGACTAAATTATAACAAAGGAAATGGAGATAGAAAAAAATGAAAATTACAGATATCAAAACAGCACAAGCTCGCTATAGTTACGTCAGAGTTTACACTGATGAGGGATTAGTAGGAACAGGTGAATGCAGCCACTGTGGATCAGGATGGAGAAAAATCGTTGAAGATTTAAAAGGAACATTCATTGGAAAAGATCCACTTGACGTTGATCGCCTTTTCGAAGAGGCACGTCGGGCACATATTTTCCGAGGTGCGCTTGCTGGTCTCTTTATCTCAGCGTTAACAGGAATCGAAATTGCCTTGTGGGATTTAGCAGGTAAAGCGATGAATGTTCCAGTTTACAGATTACTTGGTGGTAAATTCCGGGACCGAATCAGATTGTACGTTGATTCGGCCCATGGTGGAGCAGAAGATTTCGAATCCTACAAGAAGACAGCTGACTGGGTAAAGGAACAGGGATTTACTGCCATCAAATTCGATTTGGATGATGGCAGTAACCCATACAAACTTGATAGGTGGAACTGGTCAGTAACACCAGGAGAACTGGAAACCTTGACCGAGCGAGTAGCCATGATGAGAGAGGCAGTTGGCTCAAAAATGGACTTAGCCGTTGATATGCATGGTTTCTATGACGGTTACAGCGGCTTGAAAATCGCCTGCGCAGTTGAACCATACAACTTGCTATGGTTGGAAGAGCCAGTACCACCAGAGAACATTGACGCACTGTTACGAATTAAACAAGCAACTCACACACCTTTATGTGTCGGTGAAAACCTTTATCTTCGATACGGTTTTCGGGAACTTCTGGAGAAACAGGCAGCAGACGTCATTATGCCCGACATTTCAAAATGTGGAGGTCTTTCAGAATGCCGGAAAATAGCAAATATGGCAGAAATCTACTATATTCCCATGGCGCCGCACAACAACAGCGGTCCTCTTAGTACCCTTGCGGATAGCCATGTTTGTGCAAGTATACCAAATTTCCTGGCATTAGAATGGCACCGCATGGGCGATGAAACATGGGACGATGTTCTTCTTACAAATGAACCACTTATCCAAGACGGATACGTTGTTTTACCAGACACACCTGGACTAGGCGCTGAACTAGACGATAATTTCGTTCAGCAATCATCCACTGAAACGCCCCTGTTTCAGTAAAAACACCCAGCTGTCACACTAACTTCCATCAAACGGATACCATCTGACGAACACCATTTTTGTATTCAATTCGATAATCCCCATCAGGTAGAGGCAGAGACCTAATGGCCAATTCCCCAATTGTAATCAAAGGTTCGGTTTGCTCTAGCAATTCATCTAAAGATTCTTGAGGGGACTTATCCGTTGTATCCAATACAATTCTTCGCCCTTTTTGAGTAAAAAGTGACTTATTGACTTCCTCTTCAAAACGTTGCTTGATTTCCGAAATATCCTCTTCCTGAATAATCTGGTACTGATGTGGGGAAGATTGCATCCGATCAGATATGACAGCATCACTGGCTGTCATATGAATAAGAACCACATCCGGCAGACGCGCTTCCAGAACCTGCGACTCGTAAAGCCGCTGAAAACCATAGTGGTAGTTCCCATAATAAGAACTTCCAGAATCAGCCCCATACATAGCTGAATAAATCGCTTCTTCGATATGCCATCCAGCAATCAAGGTATTAGGATAGTTCTTGATTACTTCTACATGATATTGGATTTGCATACGTTGCATACGTTCCTTAATATCATCAGGTAAATCCACTAGCACATCTCGTGAAGCCGGGCTTAAGCTCGCATCCGGAATAGTGAAATGATCATCGAGATGAGTGTTAAGTTTAAAACGTTGATAGTAAGCCTGAAGCAATTTTATCAACGTCGATTTCCCAACATATTCAATTCCTACAAAAATGCACCGCATAGTCTCGATTCCTTTTTAAACGTTTTTTCGATTGCCTCAATATTTCAGATTATACCACAATTAGCACTCTCCAATAGGGAGATGTAATCCTCCTAAAAGCTCATTCCATAACCTGGATTTCCAATCTACCCCTTGAAACTAAAACATTCTCAATAGACCGTGGAAATTGTTTCTCGTTAATTATTTAGATTTTTTTGCTTCAAAACTCGATGATCTTCCCTACCTTTACCATGATATTAAGCATTACCAGATAGTTTGACCTCGTTTCCAACAATGTTGGAACTTCCACACTTTTGACATTTATCAGTTATTATTTTCTATATCATATTCTTTATGGTACTATGACACTCTCTTAATTATCATTGCTGGAAAAGCTTGCCACAACACAGTAGAATAAAACAATTTTGAGTTAGGAAGATAACCTACATCAAATCCCCTACTTTGTGTTTATAAAACACATGCTAATAAGGTATGAAAAACGCAGACCCAATCCCAATATAATGCGGCACTAAGCAACCTTTAGGTTAATTATAATAAAAATCTCAGTCAATCCAGAGAGGAACAATATGAGAGGAGTTGTGTTCTTAGGTAACCGCAAAGCAGAGGTCAGGGAATTCTCGACACCAGATCCAGGACCTGGGCAGGTCCTAGTCAGAATGAAAGTTTCATCGATATGTGGAACTGATATGCATTTCTACCGCAAAAGTTGGACCGATTTAGTCGCCTTTCGACAGTCCTTCAATGGTTCATCAGATACCATAACTGGGCACGAGCCGTGTGGGATTGTCGAAGCAGTAGGATCACACGTAATGGCTGTAAAGCCAGGGGACCGCGTCACAGTATATCAGCATGTTGGTTGTGAACGCTGCGGGTTCTGTCGAAATGGAGATGTGATGTTCTGTCCCAATCGCACAGGTTATGGTTCCGTCCACAATGGTTCAGCCGCGGATTTCACCCTCGTACCAGAGCGGAATTGCTTGGGACTTCCAGACGCATTGAGTTTTGAAAGGGCTGCTGTACTTTCCTGTGCTGGTGGAACAGCCTATCAATCCATCAATCGGCTGGCCCCCTCTGGGAAGGACACAATGGCAATCTTCGGTCTGGGCCCAGTAGGACTTTGTGCTACGATGTTTGCAACGGCGCGAGGCGCACAAGTTATTGGTATAGACCTTATACCCGAGCGACTAGAACTAGCAAAGCAGTTTGGGGCAATAGAGACAATTGACGCCACTCAAGATGATCCTCTGAAGGTCATACAAGATTTTACTGGAGGCAAAGGCGTGAATACAGGAGCAGACTATTCGGGAAACCCACAGGCTCAGGAGACTATGTTGGCATGTGCAGGAAAAGGCGCCCGCCTAGCCATTGTAGGCGTCGGGGAATCCTTCCAAGTGGATACTTTGCGAATGATGATAATGAAACAGTTGACGCTAATGGGATCGTGGATTTACAACATTGGGCTACATGACGAATTCGTCGACTTCGTGTTAAAAAAGGATCTCCCCTTAGAAAAGCTGATTACACACCGTTTCTGCATTGAGCAAGGGCCTGAAGCGTTCAAACTCTTTGACTCCGGAAAAACGGGGAAAGTCATCTTCACATGGGAGAATAATTCTGACTAGAATCATCCTCATCATCTTCCATATAAATCTAGAAGGTCTAGACAATTATTCCCTGCTTGCAACCAACTCTAAGATGCAACTGATTACTTCAGCAGAAACCCCGTTGAAGGCTCCATATCCAATATTACAAATTCTATCCCCTGTCTAAAAAAGCCACAAAACCTAGCAAAGACTAACCCATAACCAAATGAGACAGTCAAACACTCCAATACAACGGTTTGCACACCATGATTTTATATCTTTTCTCCGTAATTTGTCCTGAAACGAAAAATAAGGAAATTAGGTTGCTAGTATTATAAGCGTAGAAATCTGAAACCCCTCAGCAAACTACCGATATCCCAAATCAACCAAACATAAAAAAAGTAAGTGGAGTTGTCAGAGAAACTCTTAGCCGTATTAAAAGACAATCATTCCCCGTGCCAGTTCTCCAGCTGCCAGCGCTCGAAACGCTTCGTTCGACTCGTCGATAGTATATTCGCGAGTAATCAATTCATCGATCTTCAACTTTCCCGCCATGTACAGTTCGACTAAACGAGGAAAGTCTTCGCGGGTCCGAGCGCTTCCATATTTGCAACCTCGCATAACTTTTTCATCCGATTGTAGTATCTCTGCATCAAACGTCACAGTAGCCCCTGTTGGTGGCAGGCCAATCAGAACACTAGTTCCCGCAGGTGCCAAACACTCCCAAGCCTGCTTGATCACATCTGCCACACCGACGGCGACAAATGCGTAGTCGGCTCCTCGCCTAGTGAGATCCATGATCGCTTCCACTGGATCGTCCTCTGAAGCATCCACACAATGCGTAGCACCAAGCTGCTTCGCGTAGTCGAACTTATCCTTGTTAACGTCAACGGCAATGATCGGGTGCGCGGCCATGAGCGCACCGCCCTGAATACAGTTCAATCCAATACCACCAACTCCGAAAACAACCATGCTCGCCCCCGCAGGCACTTGTGCTGTATTTAAAACAGCACCAACTCCAGTCATCACCGAACACCCTATTAAGGCCGCTTTTCTAAGATCCATATCACTTCGGATTGGAATAGCACATGAAGCAGGAACAACCGAGTGGGACGCATAAGAAGCTACATGACCATAGTGATAGATAGGCTGCCCCCTCAATGACATTCTCGTCGTACCATCAAACAATCCACCAAGTATAGGCACCGTCCGCTCGCAAAGTTGCGAGCGACCTGTTACACAATAATGGCACTGGCCACAGGTCGGAGACCACGACAAAATGACGTGATCTCCAGGTTTCAGATGTTTCACACCAGAACCTACGTCCTCAACCACTCCAGCACCTTCATCTCCTAAAACAATCGGCATGGGGAAACCAGTCCAACTCCCATCTGCAGTGTGCAGGCAACTGTGGCAAACACCACTAGCGACCATCCCAACGACAACCTCATTTTCCTGAGGAGGAGCGAGATCAAGATCCTCCACTTCCAATGGCTTACCAGGCTCAAATAAAACAGCAGCTTGCATAACAACTCCCATTTCCACTGAATTCTTTAGAATCTATCTTCAATAATTTATTTATCATACTACTTCCAACGTAAGTGATTTTACCCACCTAACACAATCAAACGAAATTATCAACAACCATAAACTGTACTATTAAGTAATTCACTTAATACATCCAACAATAACAACCTCAACAGGGAAACCAGTTCAAGATAGCACTAGATCTTCCAGCGTTCCACACTCACAACTATTAGCGTCTTTCAAACGTATCTTCCTCGATTGACCTACTCAAACACTCAAACTCAGCGGGTGCCCAGCTACTATTCTCCTCTTTGAAAAATCGACTCCGTCTAATCTGTCTCGCGTCTTAAATGAATCACCATCACACCAATTCTGGAAACATTCTCAAACATAACCACCATATAAAACAAACCATACCCGTTTGGCTTTAGACTGACCACTAGCACAAAACCATCCCACCAACTTTTGCAGTCAACACCACTTCGGTTAGCTTTTCACCCACCTTCGAAGGATAGACTTCACCAATTAGTTTACTTCAGACAATGACAAATATTAACTACCAATAATCTCGACAGTACTCTTGAAGATAGCCCCTTCTTCTCGCATCAATGTCAGCGATTCTTCACCTGTTTGTTCCTCCACCGGAGCAATAGCGTCTTCAACTACGGTAACCTTGCATCCACGCTCCAGCAACCCAAGTACTGCCGCTTTCACACAGTAGTCAGTTGCCACGCCGTAAACCACATATTCTTCCGCTTGCAGTGAATCTATAACTGCTTCGGTATGTAGATTTGTGAAAACGTCAAAGGTCTGCTTCTCCAGTAGAACCTGATCGAAACCTGAAACCTGACCAACCAAATCCGCAGCTTCAGCTTCGTTTTTAATCACACTGTTGTTTTCAACAGTTGTCTCTTCAATCTTCAGTTGACCATCAGTACCAACTACGCAATGAGATGGAAAAATCTCAAACTCTGAATCATCCGGTGGATGTGCATCAGTAGAAGCAATAATCTTAATTTTATTCGCCAAAGCGAAATCTGTCAGAGCCTTTAGATTGTCACGGAGTGCCTCCGCACCAGGCACAGCAAGATTACCCAAATCATGAATAAAATCAATTTGGGTGTCAATGTCTATAAAGACGTAAGTTTTCATTTTTTCTATTGCCTTATTAGTAATTTATTGAGTTACAATATCAAGTGATAATTAGCTTCATCCTTAGCACTTAATTACTTCCAATCTTGCTTATTCCAATTCAAACGCCTCCAAAACTCATTCTGAAATTACATTGTTAATTGCTTTTGTTTCCAATTTATCTCCAATAGGAGGTAATACTCACGTCTATTTATCATCGATTAACACTTTATCAAATTCAAAGGTTTCTTGTCGACAGTTTTTGTCTCTCTCAACTTTTCAATTCCTGTCAGATTCTGACGAACGCATATGGCAATTATGCCAACTAGCTCGAGTGTATTTTTGATACACTAAGGCATAAACTCTAACTAACATACAACCATAAAAATTTCATAGACTGAATAACCTAGTATCCATTTTGGCTGATAGAAGATGAAACTTGATTTTCTTAAGCAAGACAGTGCATTCCATACCAAACCATCCGTTGATTAGGCCATTACAGACATAATAAGTGCAAGCATTTTTCAAGCTTGCACTTATCATTATCTCATTATATACTACTCTTTCTGTTTCTAACAGCAACTTAGGCTGAAACCTAATCTTCTCGCTGAAGATATCACCTTGCTTGGCATTCATCAATATTCTTCATGCTATCCAACCTACTTTAAAACAATCATTTTCCGTGTGCATATGGACGTATCCATCCTCAGTGTGTAGAAATATATACCACTGGAAATCCTTCCTCCAGTATCAGTTTTCCCTTCCCAATAGATAGCTCTTGATTGGCTTATATAACTTCCAGCTTCTACATAACCAACTCTAATTGTTCTAACGGGTGTACCCGAAATATCATAAATGGTTATCGAGACCTCGCTATCTTGGTTGATTTCAAAAGGAATCCAAGTTTCAGGATTAGAAGGATTTGGATAATTTGGGAGCAGTCTCGTCCGGTTTGGAATAAGCCTTGGTTTCAAACGTAAAACTCGATATGCTTTAACAATATCTTGTTGATTAACATATATGACAAACGTTTCTGACACAAGCGTTCCTTCCCGATCAAAGACACTAATGTCGATTCTATCTCCAGTTTGAACGATAGATTGCTGATTCGGATCAATTATGATGGCTTTAAACTGACCTTCTCCCANCTGNCCTTCCCATTCAAGCCCATTTCTACTANTAGTTGCTTTTACCTATAAGATAAATCAGGAAANTCAACCCTTCCGACTAAAGCAAAAACCCATGTTCGAACTATATTACTGATTAACGATGGCGACGTATCCACATTGTTCCAGGCATGGCCCTTGAAAACAATATTGTAATCATCAAGCAAATTGACAATGTATCCTTTACCACCAACAAGTTGGAAATNGGACCTATCAAAGTTTGGGATGAAAGAAACGAAATTTCTCTTTTCAGTATCATATTGAATNATCAGTGTCGCTCCAACTTGATTGGCAAAGATACTAGCTNACAGTAGGAACGNCAGNATCCAAAGGGATGGAAATTAAGTTCAGTCCCCGTNTCAGGTTTAGANCAAANTTGTTTTCTTTAGCAGAAGTCCCAATTCCACCGATAGCAGTCACAAAAATATTTCCTACATTACTTTGAATGGTTATTTTTTCAACCAGAGGATCTTGGTTAACCGGCCTAAACACGAGATCCAAAATCTTACTGTTCTCAGGATTAATGAAAAAGTTTGTCTGATCTACAAAGAACCGGTTATCATCTGAAATCACCCCAGTAATCAACAAACGTTGTGCACCATCATTCTCGATTTTCAATGGTAGACGCTTGATAGTCCCAACTGGGACAACACCAAAATTGATCTGTGCTGGCGTTACCTTGATATTGGCTGAAGGAAAAGCTATATTTAGTTGCTCGAAAGGATAAGTTGAAGCACCAGTAAAACGAACCAATTGATCCGTTTTATTCACAATGCTTAGAGTTAAGTTTGAATCGGTTTCCGAAAACACTTCACCACTAATTTGTTCATAATTCGTATCTAGGTTGGAGGAACTAGCGACGAGATACCCTTGGCTATTGTAGAGATAGATATCAAGATCAAAATCTGTGTTCTGCCAGCGAATCCCTATGTTTAAATCTGTTTCAGTACTTAGCTGATAATCACCAAAATCTGTTTGAACGATCTTTGGATAGATATAATAACTCAATATTTCATTTTCATTCACTTCGCCAATAAAGATGACGTTATCCGATTTTACAATACCTGCACCATAGGTATTATCTGGTTCATCAACAATATCAGTTGGTGAGTTAACTGTGCTTCTGATAATCGCACTTTTAACCTCAAATGGATGAAAATTCCATTGACCAAGATTATTCTTCCCCACCGCATCCAAAATAAGGGCGGCGACACCCGAGACATGTGGCGCGGCCATACTGGTGCCAGCGGCATAACCATAACTATTGTTCCACATGGTGGAATAAATGCCCAACTCTGAATTATTACTTNCNCCACCCTGNGATACCACTTCAGGTTTTATCAATGGCAACTGATGCTCACTTGGACCACGACTGCTGAAAGAAACAATACTTTTATCATCGATATTTATCGCCCCAACAGTAATTGCATGTTCAGCATAACCAGGCACGGTGATTGTCTTGAATCTTTGCTCCTCATCAACATTCAAAAAACTAGAATTTTCATCCAACCAGATTTCGTAAGTTTGGTTTTCCGGCACAAAAAACGCTTCGACTCTAACTCTTAATTTACGCGGCATTTGTGGTCTATACATAATTTGTTCATAATAAGCACCATACTTCGTCTGACCTCCAGGCCTTCCAAACCAACCAAACACCCGATGAGTACGGCTAGAAATGATTTCTTCACCATTGTTATTTTCTAAAACTAGATCCAAATCACTATTTCCCCCCTTCCACCAGAGGGTTACTTGCATAGTTCCGGTAACATCAATATCATGTTGATAGATCCACATTTTCCCTTGNTCAGGGTGCTCAGTCGCTACTCCCTGATCATACTGTTCGGAGCTATTTCCCGCAGCGACAACTACAACACATTTACCTTCTGANACGACGTGATTAATTGTTTTACTCATTGGGTCCAAACCAGCCCTATCNTACTCCCACGGNCCCCACCCCATGCTAATATTAATAATATCCGCACTAACAGAATCTGCNGCCCAATTAATNGCATCAATCGTATCGGCATACTCACCTTGATACCAGAACCTGTGAGGGGNAATAGGTGCATCAATCAAAGATACNCCAGGAGCAATTCCNGTAATNCCTTCACCATCATCACNTGCCCCAATGATCCCAGCGACGTGCGTACCATGCCANTGTGATGGATCGCGATCTCCACGTTTTGCAATCACTCTCCCTTCAAATTCTGAATGTNACTGATCAATACCTGTATCAATGATTGCGACCCGNACATCTTCTCCAAGAACACCGAATTCTTGAATAGTGTCNGCTCCCAACTGCGCAATATTATTGCCATTGACCGCCAGATTCGACTGNCCGTCGGACCAAATTCCCTTGATGAAATCATATTTGGCTAAGGNAACAATTCTATTTAAAGGCATCCGCACTGAGAGNCTATGGATACTATCATATCGATATTGNACACTTGCACCAANATTTTTNAGTAGATCCAACTGAGTTGGATTAAAAGGTGCATGCGACTCTATAATTAAGGACAACGAACCTTGNTTTACAAATTCATAAATACTTTTCTGAACGGTTCGATTTAACACGACATGAGCATTCTCTAACGAATTGGAACCAGTGACCTCTACCAATTCTTCTATGTCACCATNTCGTTCACGTATTCTTAGGTAAATTTCTGACCGGATTTTTACCAGAACAGATGGATGCATTTTGCTAAGTTCTTTTCCAGTTGCTATCGGAGTTTCTAAAGTAGATCCAATNAACTGATCAATAAGTCTAAATATTCTTCTTTTCAATACGAGTTTTTTTGTTATACACATTTCTCCTACAAATGGGTCAGAGATTGCAAAATGGAGGAGAACAAATTGTAAGTAAAAGATTGAGAAAAATAAATTGTATTTTTTCACGCAAATTCCCCTACAGTAACAATGAAGACAAGCGTATCAATTCTAATCCAGACTTCTCCTTAATATTGAAACGACACAAATAGTGTCATATACAAGCCAGTAATTATATTATAAGACGAAAATATAGATTGATCGGTTCAAGGGGATTATGATTGACACCATCGATTCCCTCCGCTAGCACGAATTCCAGTGTCCCTCTCCAGTTGACAGGTCTTATCTAGTTCAGCATAGCCTAAATTAAGAACACAATCCTTCTCCATTTACTGACCATTTTCTCCTTGAAGGAGCTTGACAATTTGTTAACCAATCCGCAACTCGAAACGTTCAGACGATTTTCAANNATCAATTACCNACACCTTCANAGAGCATCATGGAACATGCNCCACTTCGAAAGTCANCCAGCAAAAGCANTTACAATAACTAAAAAACGACNATNTTTCCCATGTGGGCGATAGCTCTCCAGAGTGCTTTAGTATTGACTAAGTTATCTACGAGCCAAATTAAAGATTCTTCTCTTTANTTTNGCTTNAACCACTGTANTGTATCGGGTCAATTTAGCTCTGAAAGAAATCCATAGCAATAATTTTTGATATTGACAAGGATATTAGTTCCTTGACTACAAAAAAAATCCCGTGTATAAGTTTACNTACATTAGNANTTTTCGAATTCATCCATGTGTGAGTTAATATGAAATTTCGCAGATATTTTCCAGCGTTTTTCTTGTNNTTTGCTATTTGTATTGTCTCTTTTGCACAGGAGANAATCTCAGTTCCATTCCAAAATACNTTGGTTTTTCCTTCGGGGGNAAATCCAATGATAATATGGGGTATCCGTAATGAATCGGGTTTTCANGAAGGATTTGCNCTAGTTAAGTCAGAAGGAAAGTGGGGNGCTATTGACAAAACNGGAAAGNTNATCATTCAACCTCAATTTGATCAGGTAGAAGATTTTATTGAAGGATTGAAACTAGTCAAATTAGATGATAAGGCAGAGTTCACCGACAAAACAGGTAAAATAGTGATTCAACCCCAACTTGAGTGGATACAGAATACTATNGACATATTAAAGCTNGTTGAACTGAACACTGAATCGGGCGACATNGTAAGGAATTTCGTTGATGTATTAACACTAGNCNAATTAGGTCGTGAGTCAGGAGTCATTGACAAAACAAACAAGATCGCTATTCAACCCCAACTTGAGTGGATAAAAGATTTCATTGATATACTAGCATTAGTCGAATTGGGTCGTAAATTGGAATTCATTGATGAAAAAGATCAGATAATCATTCAACCTCAGGTAAAGGATTTCACTGAAGGGTTAGCACGCGTTAAATCAGATAACAAATGGGGTTTTGTTGACAAAACAGGGAAGATAGTGATTCAACCCCAATTTGATTCGGTAAGAAATTTCACTGAGGGACTAGCACCGGTTGAATTAGATGGCAAATGGGGATTCATTGACAAAACAGGTAAATTTCTTACCTATGATGGGATAGAAGAAAAACCCGAATTAATCGGCGATATCAATGGAGATGGAGCAGTCGATATCTTCGACTTAGTAATGGTCACAGGACAATTTGGGGAAAAAGGCAATAATTTATTAGGTGACGTCAATGGAGACAAGGATGTTAATATCTTTGATTTAGTCATGGTTGCAGGAAACTTCGGACAAGGTAAAGTTATCGCTGCACCGACCATGGTTAAAGAAATTGGACTTACGATAAACCAGAAACGTAATATCGAAACTCTAGTTGATCAACTAGAGTCTAAGTATAATCTATCGTCTTCTGAAAAAACTGTATTGAGCCTCTTAAGAGTTGTTCTTACCAAACAATTGCCTAAAAAAACTCAGCTCTTGCCTAACTATCCAAATCCATTCAATCCTGAAACATGGATTCCGTTTGAACTCCATCAAAATACCAATGTCTCACTCACCATTTCTGACCTGAAAGGGAATCAAGTAAGAAGGATTGATCTAGGATATACCCTACTAGGAAAGTATACCAGTCATGATAAGGCAATCCATTGGGACGGAAAAAATAACAACGGGGAAAAGGTAGCCAGTGGCACTTACTTCTATGCCATTCACACTAATAACTACACCCAAACCAAGAAAATGGTGATTTTGAAATAGCAAACGAAATATTATACAAAAAAACAGGCGTATTTCCGTAATAAAGTGCTCCTGTTTTTTCTGTTCGTCTTAATTTCCCACCAATAACAATTCACGCATCCTATTTACTAGAAGCTAAACTTCATAGGTTTGCCAAGTGCCGGTGCACCCATGCCCACATCGAACGTGTAGGAGGCCCACAGATGGCTCGGCAATATAACCAGAAACCGAATGCATCCCAACTGCGCCATGGCGGCAAATCCCTGCAGGATCACCAAGATGATCAGCCAGAATCTCTTTCATTGTCTCAACGGAAACTTGTCCCCAATTCTGTTTAATTAGACTACGCATCCGACTCAATCTAGCAGTAGAATCTTTTAACGAATGGGATTCATAGCTAATAAATTCAGGTGTCAGATAATGGTTTGCGTGTAACAAATGGTCGGGCGATTCATCATGAAACAGGGCAATACCCGTAGGATGAATCTCTACATCACGAATCTGGCCGTGCCCATCACAGATAACCTGATTAGCAGCCGAACATGTCCTGTGCTGAGCGAGGAGATCTATACATGCATCAACATCTGGCTGTTCAAGCAGAATTCTCTTCAAAGGATAATGAGGCAATCCAAATTGCCACTGAAAATCGTATAGCGCATTAGCAAAATGCGCCACTCCATACTGGTTCATGCCAGAATAACCAAGCTGGCCAGCAAAGGTAAACATTAAGGCTCGTGGTTTGTTTCCATTTGGTTTGACTCGAAGCAAGATAGCAATATCTGCATATTCCGGTTCAAGATCTTGATTCTGCCCGGCCAGTGTTTTTCCATTAGCTGTTGCCGTCCCCGTTAAGGCAAATGCCGTACATCCACCGTCTGGTTTCCGAGATGCTTCAGCACGAGCTTGACACAATACAGCTTCCTCAAAACTGATATCGGCGCCATCAGCTAACCCCTTAATTTCTTCTACCAAGTCAGAGCTCAAAGCCTCAATCAATGGTAGAAACACCATGGAATTCCTGCAAAGGATGTCTCTCGATATTCTTGTAAGTTTCTCAATCCAAGTCAGGTATTTTTTGACAAGATCAGTTGCTTGTGCGCCATGCTGATATCCCATTTCATAAGGAGAACCAGATACTTCAATTAATGGAAATTGATTCGGCATTCGATTACCTTCATTTATATAACAACGACATCAATCAGATTCAGACGCCTTGCACCGACGCAGGCCAACATTTTCAGCGTTCAATTCTTCCGTACCCGTCCATGCATATGGATCCTCACCATTAACAGGAATAATACCTCGGTAATCAGCCATAGCTGGTGCTTTTTTCCATGGGAGCAACGACCAAGCATTGCAATAATGGAAAACTAGAGCTCTGCGATATTTCTGACTGCGATTCTTCTTTGATCCGTGCATTAGGTACCCATTAAAGAATATTACATCACCGACTTTAGCTTCCACTGGTATCAACTGGGATTGATCGAAATCGTAGGCTTCACCAGTATCATCGTACTCATCAATGTCAACTGTTTGACGACGGTGATGCAAATAACCACTCTGATGAGATTTCGGTAATACCATCAAACAGCCATTATCCACAGTGGCATCATCCAGTGCTATCCATGCACCTGTTAGGGACCGATCTCGTGTGGGAATGGCTGTCTCATCTTGATGCCAAGGGTTTCCTTGAAAACCAGGTGGCTTAATAAAAAGCATTGACTGCATACATTTTACACGACCATCCCACCATGGCAGATGTGCTCCAACAATCTGACTAAGCAGTTGGCAGATTTTGGTATGGTTGAGATATTTCAACATGACAGGGCTAACATGGTGGGGTTGATGGATGCACAAAACCTTTCTTAAAACTTGGTCGTCACTTACATCAGGATCTACGGGTGGGAGGCTTGCACAATTATATTCGCCTCGCGCCAGTTTTATACTATCTTCCTGCAGTTCCGTTATTTCGCCAGGGGCAACTAAATTCTGTGTAACATGATACCCATTTTGGACATATCCATCAACCTCAGCTATTGATATCATGATTTCTCCTAACTTTTTCTACTCATTGCTTTAACCGAAAGATGGACAATCAATTTCAAACCGATTTGTCTGACCATCTTCAAATACAATTGTAAGGCTGAGTACTTCTTTAGATGCAACTTGCTCAATATTTTTGGAAGATAACTCATAAAAATGTGGGGAGAGCTGTTTGGCTGAATCCGAGAATGGATTCAAGGGTTGCAGTTTACCAATATCGTCAATATAAACCTGTGTTCCCGGTGAAGCATCGAAGACATTGATAAAATAACGACCAGCCTCTGCTTGCACATACCACGAAGCTAGCTGCGGCTGGCTCTCCTGTAGAACTGCGTATCGGCTCCTAATTTTTCCCGAATCAATATCAATAACCCGAAACCCTTGCGGTTCGCCAGAAACATTAGGACTTTCCAAACCGTTTCGCCACCATCCCCCAGCCACAGCAGCCGTCGTCAGTATCTGAATTCCTTCAACAGAATGACGGCAATTTTCGTGATCATGGCCGTGGAGTGTGGCCACGTTTTCAAATGACTTAAGTAGATCCAGTACCTTGTCAGCATCTGTTACTTCATTCACCGGAAATTCCATGCCTATCTTTTGACCGAAACGGAAAGGTGCAGAAGTCGATAATGCACAATGACTGGCCAAGATAACCGGCATCTGTTTAGGAGTTCCTGCCAGATCCGCTGCCAACCATTCCAGATTTTGTTGGTCAGCAACGAAATACCAATTGTGTGGATGTTCATCTGTCGGCTCGAAATACCTAACTGTATCGAATATCACAAAATGGATACCATGATCGTCAAAGCTATACGAAAATTGTCCTGCTTCTTCTGGGATTAGGGATCCGTTGCAAATCTCATGGTTGCCGTTTACCTGATAAACTGGTACTGGCAATTCTTTAATCATTCCATAATAGGTGTTAACGGCTTCAGTGGTAACCCCTAAATCACCGCCGTTAATAAGCAGCTGAGGATCGAAGGCTAACATTCTGTCCAAGCATTTCTCAAAACCGATAATAGAGTCTTTGTTTTCAAGAAGGTGGATATCTGTGAAAAACACGAAACGCATACAATTTCTCTTTACTGTTTAAATAATTAAATGATAACCATTGGTCCAATAAACCATCAGAACCCCTTGTAAGATTGTCAGGATGATGACCAACATCCAATACCAAATAGGATTTTCTGATATCCTAGCAAACATCAAATA